>JBMNSO010000037.1:0-14523 GCA_050945235.1 Mahellales bacterium | reverse complement strand
ATTGTGTCTGGCCCACCAGGATTGCTCGCAACGGTACGGTTATGACCAGTAAGGGCCGTGTAATAGTGCGGGATGCCAAATATGAAAGGGACTTTTCACCCTTGGATGATAATTGTGATTGTTACACCTGCCGTAATTATAGCCGGGCATACATAAGACACTTGATTAAAGCAAAGGAAATTTTAGGGAGCAGGCTAACCAGCATCCATAATATATACTTTTTGATTAAACTGATGAAAGAAATCAGACAGGCCATCTTGGAAGACAGATTGTTGGATTATAGGGAAGAATTTTATAAAAACTATATTAATTGAAAAAAAATAAAGGATTTTTAGACTATCTGTTGAATATTATTTGAGTAGACTAAGGATAAGGAGGGATAATAGTGCAAGGAGGACAATTAGGTGCCTTTTTACCTTTCATAATCATCATCGCAGTGTTTTATTTCCTGATGATAAGGCCCCAGCAAAAAAAGGATAAAGCGATGAAGGAAATGCTTAATGCATTGAAGGTGGGCGACAACATCACCACAATCGGAGGTATATACGGCAAGATTGTACGTCTAAAGGACGATGTTGTAACCATAGAAGTTGGTCCTGACAAGCTTAAGCTAGTTATGGCCAGATGGTCAATAAGAAGTGTGGATATTGAAGAAGAAGATGATGATAATGATGATGAATAAAACCACTGTAAAAAAAGCAATTTTAAATTGCTTTTTTTATTTTAACAAGTAATAAAGTATGTCTATCAAACATAAATTACACTAGATACAATTTTAAGGGGTGATGATATGAGAAAGCCCAAAGGAAAAAAAACCGGTAATGAACAAGGTATGATTCTGCACATCATCTTTATAATACTAAGGGCCGCTGTTCTTGGAATTATACTTTCCCTTATATGCTTTGTTATATTCGCCTTGATTTTGAATGCCTCACAAATAAAAGAAACGATAATCCCTTCTGTTATACAGGTCGTTAAAATCGCCAGCATTGCCGTGGCTTCAATATATGGAGTGCGAAAAATAAAAACAAGGGGTTGGTTGGTGGGAGCAGTAACCGGTATATTATATATTGTCCTGGCCATGGTAATCAACTCTTTCTTTACTGATGGCGCCCTTTCGATTAAAATAGTTTTTTCCGATATTATTTTAGGATTGATAGTTGGTGCCATTGGTGGTATTATAGGGATGTATAATAAGTAAGGGGGATTACGTATGAAACATATAAAAACATTAAACAGTTCAAATTTGAAGACATCCTTAAGCAAGGGCGGATGCGGCGAATGCCAGGCGTCATGCCAGTCGGCTTGCAAGACTTCTTGCACGGTTGCAAACCAAAATTGTGAGCGTAGCAAATAATACATATAAAAGCAGCACGGCTGCTTTTTTTACTGCGTTTTTTGATCCATTGCTTATTATTTATCCCACAGTTGGAAAAGGAGTATTATTATGTCTATGATTCATAAGTTTTCATTATTTGATAAATACATGGTACTGGATGTAAACAGCGGGGCTGTCCATGTCCTAGATGAAGTGGCATGGAAGGTTATAGATTATCTTCCTTCCTGCAATAAAGATAGGATAATCGATCTATTAAAGGAAAAATATGATACCCGAGATATTATTGAGGCTTATTCAGAACTGAAGGCCTTGCAGGATAAGGAATTGCTGTTTAGCCCCGACTATTATGGGGATATAAGACTTCACAATAATGGCATAATAAAAGCACTGTGTCTCCACATAGCCCATGACTGCAACATCAGGTGCAAATACTGTTTTGCCTCCACCGGCAGTTTCCATGGCCAGCGTCTGCTGATGGACTATGAAACGGGTAAAAGTGCCATTGATTTTTTGATTGAACATTCCGGTAACCGTCATCAATTGGAAATTGATTTCTTTGGCGGTGAACCCCTGCTGAACAAAAGAGTGATAAAGGAATTGGTGGATTACGGCAATAAACAGTCCGCCCTTAACAATAAGGATATCCGTTTCACAATTACCACAAACGCCCTGCTTTTAGACGATGAGGTTTTGTCATTCATTAACGACAAGATGTATAATCTGGTTTTAAGCATCGACGGCACCCGAGAAACCAATGACAGGATGAGGTACTTTGCAGAAGGTAGGGGTACCTATGATTTAATACTGCCCAAGATAAGAAAAGCCGTTGAGACACGGGGGGACAAATCCTTTTATGTTAGGGGTACCTTCACCCGCTATAACCTGGACTTTTCTAAGGATGTACTGCATCTTGCGGATTTAGGGCTAAAAAGCATATCCATAGAACCGGTGGTGGCCGATGAAAATGAAGACTATGCCATAAGGGAAGAAGACTTACCGGTAGTTTTTAAGGAGTATGAAACTTTGGCCTTTGAGTATGTCAAGCGGTATAAAACCGGCAAACCCTTTGACTTTTTCCATTTTAACATAGACCTGTCCCAGGGGCCCTGCGTAATTAAAAGGGTGACGGGCTGCGGAGCAGGCAGTGAATATGTAGCAATTACACCTGAAGGCGATATATATCCCTGCCACCAATTTGTGGGCAATGAAGATTTTTGTATGGGCAATGTAAGGGATGGCATAATTAACAAAAAAATAGGCGATGAGTTTAGGGCATGTAATGTTCTGCAAAAAGAAGAATGCAAGAAATGCTGGGCCAAGTTTTATTGCAGTGGGGGCTGCCATGCCAGTGCCTATTATGCATCCCACGATATCCATTCCACATATCCCATAGGATGTGAGATGGAAAGGAAGAGACTAGAGTGCGCCATGTGGATTAAGGCAGCCTTATCAGATTAAATACATAAGTTCTGCCCTTTCCGCCACAATAATATATAATTAGTATATATTATTGTGGTGGTGCTATGAAGGAAATTACCTTTTGGGATATAAAAAACAACGACGAGATAAACGAGTATTTGGAGTTTAGCAATGAATGCCTAAATATCCTTGGGTTTACGGAACATGGCAAGAGACATGGTAACCTGGTGGCCAACAGGGCGAAGGAGATACTGGAAAAACTGGGGTACCCAAAAAGGGAAACTGAATTAGCCGCCATCGCTGGTTATCTTCATGATATCGGCAATATAATAAACAGAAACGACCACAGCCAAATAGGGGCGTTATTTATACTAAATCTGCTAAACAAGATGGACATGCCCCGGCGGGAAATAACTACTATCATATCTGCCATCGGCAACCACGACGAAGAATTCGGCCACCCTGTAAACAACGTAGCCGCCGCCCTCATCCTTGCTGACAAGTCGGATGTGCATAGAAGCAGGGTGAGGAATAACGATTTTGCCACCTTTGACATCCATGACAGGGTAAACTATGCAGCTCAGCATTCATACCTAAATATACGGGTGAAAGAGGGCATCATATCGTTGAATATAGATATAGATATAGAAATCTGTCCTGTTATGGAATATTTTGAAATATTTTTAACCCGAATGATCCTGTGCAGGAGAGCGGCTAGTTTTCTTAATTGTCATTTCGAACTCATTATAAATAAAGCCAAGCTCCTGTAGACTATTGTACCTAATAGTCACAAGAACCGGTAGGGCATGGAAAGTCGGCACGGGATGACTTCATCTGCAACCCTGGTTTGCTTATTGACTATTGATAACCAAAGATTATATAATAACATAGTAAGTTTGCAAGAGGAGGAAGGGTATTATGGGCAGGAAAAAAAGCTTGATATGGCTGCTGGTATATATAGTAATACTTGGTATACTTTCATATGTGGCAGCTTTTGGGCTTGATATAGGACGGTACACTGTAGTTCCCGTAGGAAATGCCATAAAGCAGGGTCTGGATCTGCGGGGCGGAGTGTATATAGTATATGAGGCCCAGGGCATGGAAGACGACCCTGAGCTGGAAAACAAAATATCGGGTGCTATGGAAATACTCAGGAAACGTCTGGATGACAGGGGCTTGACGGAGGCTACCATAGCCACCCAGGGTAGGGACAGAATAAGGGTGGAAATACCTGATATAGACGACCACGAGGAAGCCCTAGAACTATTGGGTAAGACGGCCAAACTGGAATTCATTGATGAAGAGGGTAATGTCATAATAGACGGAAGAGATGTGGCCAATGCCGAGGCAAATTATGGTGAGGGTATGAAACCCTTGGTTTCCCTGGAATTGAACAGCGAAGGTGCAAAAAAGTTTCATAAAGGTACCCAAGACAACCTTGATAAGATAATAAAAATCGTTTTAGATGACGTTGTAATATCCGCGCCTATCGTAAACGAAGTCATACCCAATGGGCAGGCCAGTATCAGCGGCAGTATGACCATAGACGAAGCTGCAGAGCTAGCCAGCCTGATTAAAAGCGGTGCCCTGCCCATTCCTATTGAACCAATGGAAATAAGGACGGTTGGTGCTACTCTAGGGACCAATGCATTGTCAAAAAGTATACAGGCAGGATTTATCGGCCTACTGATAGTATTTTTATTTATGATAGCATTTTACAGGCTTCCCGGTTTGATGGCCGATATTGCCCTGGTGACATATATATTAATAGTATTGCTCATAATGGCGGGAATAGGGGCCACCCTGACACTACCGGGAATTGCGGGATTGATCCTGTCGGTGGGCATGGCCGTCGATGCCAATGTAATTATTTTTGAAAGATTCAAAGAAGAATTAAGCACCGGCAAGACCCTCAGGTCTTCCCTCGACTCCGGTTTTTCAAAGGCCTTCAGGGCCATTCTCGATGGTAACATCACTACATTGATCGCTGCAGTTGTGTTGTACATTGTTGGGACAGGCCCTATACAAGGCTTTGCCCTTACGCTGGGCATCGGTATCCTGGTTAGCATGTTTACCGCGGTCACCATAACGAAATTTTTATTGAGGCTTGTTATGGGGCTCAATATCAAAAACAAGAAACTATACAGCAGGGGGGTATAACGATGAAAATTGTAGCCAAGACAAAGGTCTGGATTGCTATCTCCCTCAGTATTATAATAATAGGCTTGATATTCGGTATAGTTAATAACGGTTTTAATCTAGGTATTGACTTTAGAGGCGGCACCTTAATACATTTGAATATAGGTCACACCTACGATACAGAAGATATCAGGTCTATTCTCAACAGCCATGGTTTAAATGAAGCCGTTATAAGCAGAGCTGGGGATGACAATACCGAGGCCCTCATAAGGATGCCAAATATTCCTGACGAAGATAAGGTCAGGGAAGCTGTTATAGATGATATCAGCCAGCAATTTCAGTTGACTGAGAGAGACGTGTTGTCTGTGGAAAAGGTGGGTAGCGTAATAAGCGGTGAACTGACCCGCAAGGCCCTTTTGGCTATTCTTATAGCCTGTGGCTTTATGCTGGTTTATATATGGATAAGATTCGAACTAAAGTCGGGCATAGCTGCCATACTGGCCTTGGTTCACGATGTCTTGATAATCGCCGCCTTTATGCTGATATTTAGGATACAAATCAATTCTTCCTTTGTAGCCGCACTACTGACTATAATCGGTTATTCGATTAACGATACCATAGTGGTATTTGACAGGGTACGGGAGAACAAAAAACGGATGAAAAAATCCACCAACGGTGAAGTAGTAGATAATAGCATAAAGGAAAGCATTGTTAGATGCCTGAACACCTCGATTACCACCCTAGTGGTAATCGCTACCCTATATATACTAGGTGTCGAGTCCATAAAAGAATTTGCCCTACCGATTATAATCGGTGTAATAGCCGGAACCTATTCTTCGATATTTATCGCCGGTCCCATTTGGGCTATTTGGACCGATAAAAATAGGAACAAGAAACTAGCAACTCAAAAATAAAAGCAGCTACGCTGCTTTTATTTTTCACTAATCCGCTTGTAAGCCATAGTACTACAGGTACCATGGTTTAAAGAATGACAACAGCCCCATTGGGGTACAAATTTTTAAATCATAATAATCAAAGATAATGGGATAAGAGATGTATATTTTTAAGAATATAAGAGAGCGACCTGGATATAACAGCAACAATTTAACCGATATTGGTATATTAATAGACAGGCTTTCAAAGGGCGCGTCTATAACACCTTTCATTGCAAATCTCTTATATAACAGGGGTATCACAGAGGCAGATAAGGCAAAGGGATTTTTAAACCCCCAGACCAGTTCCTTACATGATCCGTACTTGCTAAGGGATATGGAAAAGGCAGTGGCAAGAATATCTTCAGCCATAAAAAAAGACGAATTGATTTGCATTTTTGGTGACTATGACGCCGATGGGATAACCGCCACAGCCATACTATATAAATTCTTGACTTCCTTAGGGGTTCGTGTAATGACCTATATACCCAATAGGCATACTGAGGGCTATGGTTTAAACAAGGATGCCATAGAAAAAATCGCAAACCGTGGCTGCAGGCTGATAATTACAGTGGACTGCGGCATTACCGGGAATCTTGAAACCCTTTATGCTAGCAAACTGGGGCTGGACCTTATAATTACCGATCACCATACATGTCCCCGGGAACTGCCCCCGGCAATAGCTGTAATCAACCCCCACAGACCGGATGACTATTACCCCTTTAAAGACCTGGCCGGTGTTGGGGTATGCTGTAAACTGATACAGGCACTAGACGGCGGCCGCTTAAGGGAGGAATACCTTCAGCTTGCTGCTATTGGCACAATAGGGGACATAGTACCCCTGTTGGACGAAAACCGGGTTATTGTATGCAGCGGCCTGTCATCGATGGCTGATACCGAAAACCTTGGCCTCAAGGTTTTGTTGGAGCTGTGCGGCGTTCAGCCAAGGGAAAGGGATGCCGACGGGATTGCATATATTGTTGTACCCAGGATAAACGCGGCAGGCAGGATGGACAGCCCATACAAAGCTTTGGAACTGTTCACAGCAAGTGACAGGGAATCCTGCATGAGGACTGCCCAATATCTTATAAAGCTGAATACCTTAAGACAAAGGATTCAGCAGGAAATATTTGAACAAGCTGTTTCGATGGTGGAATCGAACATATATATAGATCTTAGACATGATAAAGTAATAGTGCTGGATAGAAGGGGATGGCATTTAGGGGTTATAGGCATAGCCGCCTCCCAGGTCGCCAAGCTATATCATCGCCCGGCGGTACTGATAAGTACGTCCGATCAGCAGGGCATTGGGTCGGCCAGGAGTATAGAGGGCTTCAATATACTCAAAGCCCTTAAAAGCTGTGAGCAGCACTTGATCAAACTTGGCGGACACCGGCAGGCGGCCGGCTTTACAGTTTCAACAGACCGGATAGATAATCTCCGCACACAGGTCAATGATTATGCTCGCTCAACATACCATCCCGACATATACAGACCCGTATTGTGGTATGATGACCAACTAAAGATAAAACAAATAACCAAGGGTCTGGTTGAAGATATTCAAAGACTGGGCCCCTTCGGTTGCGGCAACCCACGGCCCAATATACTTATTAAAGATATAAAACTGTTGAATCCAACAAAGGTGGGCAGGGATGGAAAACACTTGAAAGCACAAATCGCGGACACCGAGGACCGGGCAATTGATGCCATCGCATTTAATTATAACAGTATAATGGATAATAGGGAACTTAGCTTTGATGTGTTGGGCAACCTTGATATAAACCAATGGAATGGTACACAAAGGATACAGATGAATATACAGGCCGCTAATTACAACCTCGGCAAAAAGGGCGTAAAAAAATTAATTTCCTTGTACTATAAAAATATAACTAGTGATTTTTTAAGACAAATTATATATAATTGTGATATGCAGCAACAAAAGGCACTTGATATCCACAGTCACAAAATGGAAAAATGTAGTATCGACGAGTTCGTATTAGAAAAATTGAACTGCCGTGATGATGTTCTGGTGATAGTAAACACCATTACAGGATTTAAAAGACTGCTGGATTTCCTTTCGGAAAAAAGCATTATACACCAGGTGCAGATCAATTACAATACCGTCAATCCAAAAGGGCACTGCTGCAACACAGTATTGATCAACTGTAACCTGATTGACGGTTTGTTTAAGAACTACGGCAATATCATCCTATATGATTGTTGCTATAGCAAGAATTATTTATCCAGATTGAGAAGGCTTGCAGGGGCCAATTCATTGTTTATGGCAGTCAGCAATACCATTGTTAAGGAGGGATATAAGGCAGCGTCCTTTCTGGCAATAACCAGGAAAAACCTTGCAGATATCTATAGGTTAATCAGGGGGTGGCAACAAAAATATTCGTCCCCGATAACTTTTGATAAAGTAGAATCTGTACTTATAAATCGCAGGGTTTGCCCCTTTAAAATAAACCTTTCAATAGAGATTTTGAAGGAATTGGGAATAATAGACGTGATGCAGGGTGCTGGGGAAAATGATATAAGGATAAGGTTAATAGATGATCATCCCAAACAACTGGAACACAGTCGGTTATATTCAGGACTCTTACAGATAAAAGATGCACAAAAATCCTTTTACAAAGAATTTTTAGGCATTGATGGGGAATATATAATACATTTTCAATAAAACAACAGCTGGACCAATACAGCTTCAATTTAAACCAAGGGGGAAGAAAAATGGATTTAAAGAGCAAAATTAGGGTAGTAGAAGATTTTCCAAAACCCGGTATTAGTTTCAAGGATATCACCACCTTGTTAAAGGATAACAAGGCATATGTCTATGCAGTAAATGAACTGGCAGCTGATTTAAGGGATCAGGATATAGATCTTGTTATCGGCCCTGAGGCCAGGGGATTTGTTATCGGAGCGCCGTTGGCATATGCTTTGAACTGTGGTTTTGTACCAATCAGGAAGGCTGGGAAACTACCGGCCGAAACAAAAAAATTCGAGTATGAATTGGAGTACGGTAAGGATGTATTGGAAATCCATGCAGATGCCATAAGTCCGGGACAAAGGGTGGTAATTGCCGATGATTTGTTGGCAACCGGGGGCACCGCATATTCGACCGTTAAACTGGTGGAGGAGCTTGGCGGTAAAGTAGTATCCGTAAGGTTCATTATTGAACTGACTTATTTAAATGGAGCTGAACTATTAAAGGATTATAATGTAAAATCTTTGATAAAGTATTAGGGAGGAAAACTGAAACATTAAACCTGGAGTTTGAATAGTATGTTACAGGTGAAAGTATGCTTAAGAAGTTCATGATCAGGGTAAGGCAATATTATAGCGAAGAAGAAGGGCAACTTATTGAAAAGGCCTATTTATTCGCTGAGGATGCCCATAAAAACCAATATAGAATTTCCGGTGAACCGTATATCAAGCATCCAACCGAGGTGGCTGAGATACTTTTGGACCTAGGCTTGGATGCTAATGCCATTTCCGCCGGTCTGCTCCATGATGTTATAGAAGACACCAGCGTATCCTTTGATGATATAAAGAGGGAGTTTAACCAGGAAGTGGCGGAACTGGTAGACGGTGTAACCAAGCTGGGCAAATTTGAGTATACCACCAAAGAAGAACAACAAGCCGAGAACCTTAGGAAGATGTTTCTGGCAATGGCAAAGGATATTAGGGTAATACTCATTAAACTGGCCGACAGGCTTCATAATATGCGCACCCTAAAGCATATTGAAATAAACAAGCAAAGGGAAAAGGCCAATGAAACACTGGAAATCTATGCGCCACTTGCCCATAGGCTGGGCATCTTTAAGATAAAATGGGAATTGGAAGACCTTGCCCTGCGTTTTATCAACCCTGAGGGCTATTATGAACTAGTGGAAAAGGTAGCCAAGAAGAGACAGGAAAGGGAAGAATATATCGCCTCCGTCATAAAAATCCTTAGGGGTAAACTCAATGAAATAGGTATAAAAGCGGAAATAGAAGGTAGGCCTAAACACTTTTACAGTATATATAAAAAGATGTACCACCAGAACAAGAATTTTGAGCAGATATATGACCTTATAGCCGTAAGGGTAATTGTAAACAGTGTTAAGGACTGCTATGGCATACTGGGTATTATCCATACCCTATGGAAGCCTATACCCGGCAGGTTTAAGGATTATATTGCCGTTCCAAAGCCAAATATGTACCAGTCCTTGCATACCACGGTCTTCGGACCCCAGGGGGAACCCTTCGAGATCCAGATACGTACAAGGGAAATGCACAGAACAGCGGAGTATGGCATAGCTGCCCACTGGAAATATAAAGAGGGAATAGAAACCAATGACGATTTCGATGTAAAACTTGCCTGGCTAAGGCAGTTGTTGGAATGGCAAAATGATTTAAAAGACGCCAAGGAATTTGTGGAAACATTGAAACTAGACCTGTTTACAGACCAGGTTTTTGTTTTTACGCCCAAGGGCGATGTAATAAACCTGCCCCAGGGTTCCACACCTTTGGATTTTGCCTATGCTATCCATAGTGCGGTGGGCAACAGGTGTATCGGGGCTAAGGTAAACAGTAAAATAGTTACCCTGGACTATCAGCTAAAGACCGGTGAAATAGTGGAAATATTGACCTCCACTGCCGACCATGGCCCCAGCCGCGACTGGCTGAAAATTGTAAAAACATCCCAGGCCAAGAACAAGATCAAGCAATGGTTTAAAAAGGAGAGGAAGGAAGAAAACATCGTCAAGGGCAGGGATATGCTGGAAAAGGAAGCCAAACGACAGGGTTACAGCCTGTCCAAGCTTACCAAACCCGAATGGATGGAGATGGTATATAAAAAATACAGTTTTCATTCGGTGGACGATGTATATGCAGCGGTGGGCTACGGAGGCCTGACCACCAACCAGGTACTGACAAAGCTGATCGATGAATACAGGAAGGTCCATGATAAGCCGGTTGACCGGGACAGACAAACCAAAACCGATAAACTGCCTCAAAGAAGTAAGTCCCTATGCCATGGCGTGATTGTAAAGGGCATAAACAATATAATGGTACGGTTCTCAAAATGCTGTAACCCTGTACCCGGAGATCAAATAATAGGTTATATAACCCGGGGCAGGGGCGTGTCTATCCATCGTAAGGATTGCAATAATATAAAGGACGGGTTCTTCGAAGAGGAAAGGCTTATAGAGGTTGAATGGGAGGCAAATAACAGCGCATCCTATAAAACAGAAATACAAATAATAGCCACGGATAAATATGAACTGCTGTCGGAAATCAATAAACTGATAAACGATATGAAAATCTCGGTAACGGCGGTTAACGCAAAGACAAATAAGGACAATACGGCAATAATAAATCTGACAGTGGAGATTACAAATACCGAACAACTGGAAAAAATAATGGCACAGTTTAAAAAACTGCCTGAAATAAAGGAAGTATATAGAGTACATTCTTAAGGAGGCAAATATGCGTGCAGTGGTACAAAGGGTGAAAAGGGCAGAGGTAAAGGCCGATGGACAGACAACCGGTAAAATCGGCCACGGCCTTATTGTATACCTTGGTATAAGCGACCAAGACACCCAAAGGGATATTGAATATATCGTGGATAAGGTAATCAACCTTCGAATATTTGAAGACAATGAAAACAAACTTAACCTATCCACCTTGGACATTGATGGTGAGATATTGTTGATATCTCAGTTTACGCTATACGGTGACTGCCGAAGGGGAAGAAGGCCCAGTTTTACCCAGGCCGCCCCGCCGGACAGGGCAAAGACACTATATGAACAAACGATACAACAGTTTAAAGACAAGAAAGTAAGGATAGAGACAGGCAAATTTCAGGCAATGATGGAAATATACTCCGAAAACTACGGACCTGTAACCATACTACTGGATAGCAATAAACAATTTTGAGGTGATAATCGTGGATATTTACAGATCGGTGGTGGGTATATATGGGACCAACAGTTACCTGCTCCTTTGGAAAAACGTAAATAAGGCGGTAGTTATAGACCCCGGCGGGGAAATGAACAACACCATCCAAAAAATCCAACAAGCCAATGCTAAGCTGGAATACATTATTCTCACCCATGGACATTTTGACCACATTTTAGGCCTTAATGACCTAAAGGAAAAATTAGGGGGGAGGATACTCATCCATCGGGATGACAGTAAAATGTTGACGGACAATAGCAAGAACTTATCGTCTCTTGTGGGCATACCCTTGGACAATGTTGAGGCTGATGATGTCATCGACAACGAAACCCTGAAAATAGCCGGTGATAACCTAAGGATCATTCATACCCCGGGCCATACACCGGGCAGTATCTGTATTGTCCTTGGAAACAAAGTTTTTAGTGGAGATACCTTGTTTCAAATGTCGGTAGGGAGGACAGATTTGCCCGGAGGCAATCATTCCCTGCTGATAAAATCCATTAAAGAAAAGCTCTTTACCCTGGATGGGGATTTTGATGTATATCCAGGCCATGGTGAATATACCAAGCTGAATGTAGAGAGGGCCCAAAACCCCTTTGTGGTATGAAAAAACCGTATAACTTTTGTAAATAGACTAGGAATATGAGAATATGGGAATAATATTATAAAAGTTAGAGGGAGGGTTTTTTCTATGGAGAAACTTTTTAAGAACCAAATAAGGCGGGAGCAGGCCAATGAAATAATAGATATGGACGAAGATGAATTGCTAGACCTGGTTTTGGAAGGTGCAAACGATAAGGAACTGGCTAAGCAGCTGGGAAGAAATGAACAAATTGCAAAGGATATAATTACCGACCTGGAAAAGAAAAACATATACTAGAGGTTAGTTGATGATATACCTTACCCTTTTTGACACAGTTTTGGAAAACGATATAAGAAATATCATAAATATTTTTTATCCATTGGTTAATATCGAAGTAACACAATACAAAGAGCAATATACCAATTTAAAACCCCTTGATACCGGTGACATTATAATAGAAATACAACATAAGGAATTAGAGCACGGTATTGTGCAAATCACCGCCCGTCTCATCGATAATCGCTGGGAATGGATACAGGAAACGGAAAATATCCATGGATTGTCTAAAGGATATATAAAGGACAAGGACTTTAAATATGGCATAAAAAGATGCCTATCTAAACTATTGACTAGATATACGGGTTATAGGCCACCCTGGGGCATACTTACCGGTATACGGCCGGTAAAACTAGTTAATCAAATGAGGGCTCAGGGCATACCCAGGGATGAAATTTGGCAATATTTAACCGAAGAGTTAATGGTATCGCAACCCAAAGGCCGTTTATTGATGGAAGTATCGGATCTACAGCAAAATATACTGGATAGGACTGCCAAAGACGGTATAAATCTTTATATAGGGATACCCTTTTGTACCAGCCGGTGTATATATTGCTCCTTTGTATCCCAAGTAATAGGTGCCCGGGACAGCAATTTGGAAGAATACTTAAACTGTCTCTTTGATGAAATTAGGTATACCGGTCGTATTCTGGACCATGCCGGCATCCGACCCCTTAATATATACATTGGCGGAGGTACGCCCACTTCCCTTAATATAAGCCAATTAAAGGAACTGCTGGATTGTATTGGGCAAAGCTTTTCCCTTAAAGGAGTTATGGAATACAATATTGAAGCCGGACGTCCCGATACAATGGATAGGGATAAACTAATGCTGTTATATCAATATGGGATAAACAGGCTGTGTATAAACCCCCAGACCTTTAACGACCAAACCCTTAGATTAATCGGCCGGGGACATAGTGCCCAGGATGTCATTGACAAGTATAACCTTGCCAGGGATATAGGGTTTAACAATATTAACATGGATATTATAGTGGGCCTGCCGGGGGAGAATGATGCTATCGTATCAAACACCTTGGATATACTGAGGAATTTAAAACCCGACAGTATAACGGTACACGCTCTGGCAATAAAGAGGGGCTCAGACTTTAAGGAGGAAACAGTAAAGGGTCATGGTCCCACCCGTCCCAATACGATATCCAATACCGGAATGATCTATGATGCATTGAGGTCGATGGGCATGGCTCCCTACTATTTATACAGACAAAAGTATATGCACGGCAATGAAGAAAATATCGGTTTTTGCAGAAAGGGAAGGGAAGGCATATATAATGTCACCACCATGGAGGACAGCCACTCAATTATCGCTTTAGGGGCGGGGGCTATTTCCAAAGCGGTATTGAAAAACAACAGAATAGAGAGAATAGCAAACCCCAAGAATACTAAAGTATACGTTGATAAAATACGCCAGGTCATGGATAGGAAAAGGGAAATAGTTGATATGTTGACATTAAAAAATCAATAGGATATAATATATTCCATCAAAATTATAATATTGCAAAGACGATGATGAGAAAAGTATATTATCGGGGCTTGACAGGGAGAGGATGTTTTAACTGAGAGCATCCTTGAAGTATGACCGGTGATAGAAAAACGCCTCAGAGTCGACCTGTCGAAAACAAAGTGAAAGAGTAGATAGGTACGTGTTTAAGCGTTAAGTTTTTAAGCGGGATTTTGATCCAATTAGGGTGGCACCGCGAGGAGTATCCTCGTCCCTTGTCAGGGACCGGGGCTTTTTTATTTTCAAAGGATAAAGGAGGAAAAGAGATGCTTACAAGGGCACCAAGAGGTACCAGAGATACCCTACCTTC
>JBMNSO010000036.1:0-14617 GCA_050945235.1 Mahellales bacterium | reverse complement strand
ACACAAAGAAAGGAGGGTAAAAATGTTTTCTGATCCAAAATGTCAAATGTGTAGGTGCTGTCCTATTAGGCCTTGGTGTCCCGTATGTCCGATACCACCTATGCCACCAGTGGAACCGCATCCCCCTATGCCACCAGTGGAACCATATCCCCCCGAACCTCCATACCAACCTCCTATGCCCGATTATATGCCACCTTGTCCCGGAGGATGTATTTATACGGCAGTTGCCGGTGATACACTATTCCTTATAGCGCAAAGGTTTGGGGTAAGCCTTGATGCACTCATCGCAGCTAATCCTCAGATCACTGATCCCAACGTAATTCAGGTCGGTCAAAGGATATGTATACCCCCGCCTACTCCGGCTCCTGTTCCACCCTGTCCGGGCGGTTTTATCTATACCGTGGTACCCGGTGATACGATGTTCCTTATCGCCCAAAGGTTTGGGGTAAGCCTTCAGGCTTTGATTGCGGCTAACCCGCAAATACCCGATCCCAACGTGATCCAAGTGGGCGAAAGAATATGCATACCACCACGTGAGGAAATACCTTGTCCAGGCGGTACTATCTATACAGTAGTTGCCGGTGATACTTTATTCTTCATAGCACAAAGGTTTGGGGTAAGCCTTCAGGCTTTGATTGCGGCTAACCCGCAAATATCCGATCCTAACGTAATCCAGGTGGGCCAGAGGATTTGTATACCACCCCGCCGTGACTGTAAAAAGCCAAAACAAAGCATGGAAGACGATGAATAAATATAAATAACCCATAATGGCCCATGTTTTAAGATTAGCTACTATAGTTATAAACCTAAGTTATAAAGAGGGCAGTCATATTGTAATCGCAACTTGGCTGCCCTCTTCCTTATTTTCTTCTGTTACACTTACTCCTGTGTTCCAAATCTTAAGTATATAATCAAACCAATTAGACAAAACAAACAACTTACTTCTACTAAAATATCATACTTACTTTTCATTATTTTCATACTGTATGGTTCCTTTCGATGAAGTCATGTTATCCATCTCAAGTGGTACATAACCTAAAAAACACTAGCTTTAAAGCCAGTGTTCAATCAGGTATGCGAGATAAGTCTATAAGCCGAGTTCTGTCTTGGATGATCATCTATCTAGGATGTTAGTTGCCTAACACCTCAAGCGACTATACCCGGGAACGCAGCGGGCAACTGCAATTGTTCCCCTATTCAGTCTTGCTCCGAGTGGGGTTTACAGAGCCGACTAGTCGCCTAACCGCTGGTGAGCTCTTACCTCACCTTTCCACCATCGCCGCAAAAGCGGCAGTCTATTTCTGTTGCACTTTCCTTGGAGTCGCCTCCACTGGGAGTTACCCAGCACTCTGCCCTGCGGAGCTCGGACTTTCCTCGTTGGCATATTTGCCACCGCGATCATCTGACTTACTCGCATTCTATTCTTTTTTAAGAGGATTACATTCTAACATATATAATATACATTGTCAAACATCACTTTTTATAAATAAAATCCTACCGCAATTCTCACATTCCACAATTTTTTCTCCGTCTTTCACCTGTTTAGCTACCATCGATGGTAATGACATATTACAACCGCTGCATTTGTCTCCAATAAGTTCTGCAATGACTGTCTGCTTATCCTTCCTCAAATTTTTATACTTTTTGAGCAAATCAGCATCTAATCTGCTTTCCAACTCTGTCTTTTGTTTTTTTGCATTGTCCAGGGATGATTTTATTATTTCAAGCTCTGCGTCATAGGCACTTTTTAATTCCTTGTACTCCTTTCTTGCTTTAGTAGATTTTACTCTAAGATCCGCCAATGTAGTGTTTAGCTTATCTATTTCTTCGTCCAATTTCAACAACCGTTCCTCTTTAGCCTTAACCTTTTCTCTATACTCTTCTGCATTTTTCCGAAGCTGCTCCAACTGTTTAGCACTTTTTACATCTCCACTATAAAGTTTTTCGTGATCAGCCTTTAAATTTTCCACCAGCTTCTCATATTCCATATTAAGCTCATTAAATATATGTCTCTTTTTTTCCAGGTCATCGTTTATTTTATGCAAAAGGGTTTGTTGCTCGAATATTATATCCCTTAACCTTATCAGTTTATTCCTTAAAGGCAAGCTTTTCTTTTGGTGCTGCAATTTGTCCATATATAAATCCTGTTCTTGATACTGCCATAATGTCATTAACTGCTCCATAGCATTCCCTCCCTAGTAACTTTTCTATATAAAAAGGAATAAGCATAAAAAGCCTATTCCTAGAACATTTTAAAAGGATTAGTACATATGCTCGATTTAATTACCTGTACATCATAAATTTTCATTTGTTCCAGCTCCTGTTTCAAATGCTCTAATAACACATCAACAATTGGTGCCTCCGTATAATAATGTCCGGCATCAATCAAAATCAGCCCATTTTCCAGGGCATATTGGGCTTCATGGTATTTCACATCTCCTGTTATCAAAGCATCCGCACCTTTAAACAACGCCTTTGATACCAGGGACGCACCGCTTCCACCACATAAAGCTATTTTATTTATCATGGCATCAGCATTACCTGCTACACTTATATTATCAGCTTTTAATATTTTCTTCAAGTTCTTTACAAATTCTATCAATTTGACAGGCTTGTCCAAGTAGCCTATCCTACCCAAACCATATACATCTCCCCTGTTTTGCAGCAAAAATAAGTCATATGCCGGCTCCTCATATGGATGAGCCTTAATCATGGCCTTTATAACCCTAGAAACCGACCTCTCCTTTAGAATAGTTTCTATCTTTACTTCTTCCACCCTTTCTATAGTATCATGTCTACCTATGTATGGATTAGCACCCTCCAATGGTTTAAAGGTACCGATACCATTGATAAGAAAGGTACAATGGCTGTAGTTGCCTATACATCCTGCACCTGCCTTTACCATGGCCTCTGTTACACTACCCACATGACCTTTAGGAACATTTACAGCCAGTTTAATGTATGGCTCTTGTACATTTTCCTCCAGCATTTCCACCTTTTCCAGACCCAAAATCTTTACCAATTGGTCATTCACACCCCCTGGTGCAACGTCGAGATTGGTGTGGCATGCATATACACAAATACCGTGCTTTATTAGGCTGTGTATCATCCTTCCTTGTGACATATCCCATCTTATATTGGAAATCGGCTTTAAGATAATAGGATGATGGGATACTATCAAATCAACGCCGGCCTCGACAGCCTCCTCCACCACTTTTTCGTTTATATCCAAAGTCACCATTACCCTGTTGATATCCTGATCCATTGAACCAATTAATAAGCCCACATTATCCCATTCCTCAGCCCATCTTCTTGGGGCGATGTCTTCAATTATACTTAATATTCTTTGGCATTTGCAAGGCATGACAATACCTCCTCGTACTGTTTTATACGCCCTTGTAGCTCCTTGTACCGGGCCTTGGCCCTGGTACCCGAAGTGTAATACAGCTTCCTTAGCACGTTCTTATGAATGTTTATTCTATGTTTAATATAATCCCTCAATAGTGGGTCCCTGTTTTCAATCAATTTTTCACCTATTTCATAAAAAATCGGTCTATCAGGTGGAGGGTGAAACCCCGGCTTGGCTACTATTATTTCATAGTACTTCCTTCCCTCCCGGGCCAATTGTTCGTCAATCAGCATAAAACCGTTATGTATAAGCCATTTTCTAACCATATCTTGTGCATTCATGGGTTGAAGTATAAGGGTCATTGTCGGATGGAGTATTTTATCCCGGCTTTTTTCTAGCATTTCCCTTATAAGCAAGCCACCCATCCCGGCAATTATTACTGCCTGGACCTCGTCGTGCTCTATGGGTTCTAAGCCATCACCCTGCCTGAGTTCTACCCTATCGACCATATTAAATCTGTTGATGGTTAAACCAGCCTTCTGTAGGGGCCCCTTCCTTATATCCGTGGCAATAATCCTTTGACAAATATTATTCTTTATAAGATACACAGGTATGTATCCATGGTCGGTTCCAATATCGGCTACAGTATTAACTTTTGGAACCTTATCGGCAATGGTTTGCAATCTCCGCCCTAGTTTCATAATTTTTTCACCTATTGATATAAAATAAAAAAAACCAGACCTAGTACCTATAGTCCTGGTTTAATATCATAATGGTGGGCCTTCAGGGACTCGAACCCCGGACCAACCGGTTATGAGCCGGTTGCTCTGACCAACTGAGCTAAAGGCCCTTAATGGCTCCTCAGGTAGGATTCGAACCTACAACCCCTCGGTTAACAGCCGAGTGCTCCACCATTGAGCTACTGAGGATTATCAGTCACAAATATCATTATAAGGTTTATAGGTTACATAGTCAATAAAAATAATTTACTTTTTGAGGCTAAATAATTAGGTTATATACAGTATTTTTTATTTATCTTTATTATCCTCGTTCTACATATCCTTATTATTTATTATAATAAGTTAAAAAGTACTAGTCGCAAAAACCAGCACTAGTACTTTTTAGTCGAGATAATCCTTTAATTTTTTACTCCTGCTAGGATGTCTTAATTTTCTAAGGGCCTTTGCCTCTATCTGTCTAATCCTTTCCCTGGTAACATTAAACTCTTTACCTACTTCCTCCAGGGTCCTGGCCCGTCCATCATCCAGGCCGAATCTTAATCTTAATACCTTTTCCTCCCTAGGTGTCAGAGTATCCAATACCCCCAACAGCTGCTCCTTTAATAGGGTAAAAGCCGCAGCTTCTGCAGGTGCCGGGGCATCGTCATCGGGTATGAAATCACCCAAATGGCTATCCTCTTCTTCACCTATAGGGGTTTCCAAGGACACCGGTTCCTGAGCAATCTTCATTATTTCCCTGACCTTATCCTCTGAAATACCCATTTGTTTAGCAATTTCCTCGGGCTGTGGCTCCCTACCCAATTCCTGTAATAATTGTCTGGAAACCCTGATTAACTTATTTATGGTTTCAACCATATGAACGGGTATCCTGATGGTCCTGGCCTGGTCGGCAATAGCCCTTGTAATTGCCTGCCTAATCCACCACGTTGCATAGGTACTGAATTTATATCCCTTTCTGTAATCGAATTTCTCAACGGCTTTAATCAGGCCAAGGTTTCCTTCCTGAATAAGGTCTAAAAAGAGCATGCCCCTGCCAACATATCGCTTAGCTATACTGACTACTAGCCTTAGATTGGCTTCTGCAAGCTTTCTTTTAGCTTCTATATCGCCCTTTTCCATACGCTTTGCCAAATCTATCTCTTCTTCAGCTGTCAATAAAGGAACCTTTCCGATTTCCTTCAAATACATCCTAACAGGGTCGTCTATATTTATCCCTTCAGGCAAAGACAAGTCGAGTTCAGGTTCAGTCTCTTCATCAAGCTCATTGGAAATATCCGGATCTGCTTCAACATCTTCACCTATTATGTCTATACCTAGGTTCTCCAAGTTTTCATATATTTTTTCTATCTGATCCGATTCGATTTCTATATCCTCGAGCATGTCCATGATTTCCTGATATGTTAAAACTCCTTTGTTTTTTCCAGTTTCAATCAGTTCCTTTATTTTTTCCCTTTTTGCGTCTTCGTTTTTCACCTTATCCCTCCTTTCAACCCTTGTTTTCCAACGGAGAGTTTTAATTGTTTGTTCAGGCTATCTATCTCTAGTGTTAATTCCTTAAATCTATCTTGATCCACCAATCCTTCTTGGACGATTTTTTCCAGTTCCTCTTGTAGTTTTTCTCTCTTTCTTTCAATATTATGCATTATTATTGCCTGGATACATTCTTCTAATATTAAAGCCTTTTTATTCATATCAACCGGTGTTCCTAATATATCAGCAACAAGGGCCGCTTTATCCTGTTCCGGTAGACTGCTTATAATATCTGCAGGCCTTATACTTTTCCCATCACATATTCTATTATATATCAGTTCTGCCAGCTGCCTGTTTAGTGGATGGCTAAAATCCTTCCATTCTATAATATCTACCGTTTTTTTAGCCAAGTCCTCATTCTGGCATAATAGACATAATACAGTCCTTTCTGCTTTTGTTACACCATCAATTTTATCTTTTTTTCTTGCTAATATTTTATTATACCTATTATTTCCATTTATATTCCTTTTTATAATTTCCCTAGTTTTGCTACTTTTCTTTTGCTGTGCTTCTGATAAAATAGCCTGATATGATATCCCTGTTTCCTTCGATATTTTTCTTATGTAAATATCCCTTTCTATTGCATTATCAAGCTCAGCTAAAACCTTGGAAGCCTTTACGGCGTAAGCCATCTTACCCTCCTGGGTATCCATGTCCAATTCTGTTTTTATAGCCCATAGTTTGAAATCCATCAAACCCATGGCTTCCCCTAGCAGATTTTGAAACCCCTCAGGGCCAAAGTGCCTTATTATATCATCAGGGTCCTTTCCCTCCGGCAGTACCACTACCTTAAGGCTGCAACCTTCCTTTTCCAATATCTCCAGTCCCCGGATTGTTGCATTCTTGCCGGCAACATCGCCATCATAGGCTATGAAAACCTGTTTGGCGTATCGCTTGAGCAGCCTGGCTTGGTGCGCCGTCAATGCGGTGCCCAAGGATGCAACTACATTTTTAAAACCACCTTGAAACAAAGCCAGAGCATCCATATAACCTTCAACAATTATCATATCCGGAATATTTGTCCTACCCCTAAAGCGGTTAAGTCCGTAAAGATGATGACCCTTGGTATACACGATAGTTTCCGGTGAATTTATGTATTTAGGTAATGTTTCATCGATAGACCTGCCGCCAAAAGCAACTACCTGGTTTCTGGTGTTTATAATAGGAAATATTATCCTGTTCCTGAAACGGTCGTAAAAATCTGTACCCTTACTATTCTTTACCACCAAACCTGCGTCACAAAGCAGTTCAATAGAATAACCCTTTTTTAATAAATAATCTTTTAGACCGTCCCATTTATTAAGGGCACATCCTATACCAAAACCTTTAATAGTATCTATAGTAATGCCCCGTGTTTCAATATACTTTAAAAAACCCTCACCTTCCCTGTTCATCAGGTTATTATGATAATACAAAGCCGCGTCCCTGTTTACATCATATACTACCTTAGCTGTATCCTTTCTCTTTGTGTAATCCTTGTCCTGCCCAGTATCAGGAATAGGGATACCCGCCTTTTCAGCTAGCAGTTCCACGGCTTCCACAAAGCCCATGTTTTCTATTCTCATTATAAAATTAATTACATTTCCGCCCTCACCACATCCAAAACAATGGAATATTTGTTTTTCAGGCGAAACACTAAAAGAAGGCGTCTTTTCATTATGAAAGGGACATAGTGCTACAAAACCCTTACCTGAAGGTTTAAGGGTAAGATACTCACTTGTAATATCCACTATGTCGTTATTCATCCTGACATCATCTATCCAATCCTGTGGATAAAATCTACTCATTGCCTTCACCCGAAATAATTATTATCTTAAAAGTAACCCCTCCACCCTCACATACTAATTGTTGCCTCTTCTAATAAGTTTTATCAGGTTTTTCTCAAATCTTTCATCATCAGCCCGGGTTCTTTTGGACGGTCCTTTTATATTACCACCGGCCCTTCTGATTTTTTGGGCCAAATGTCTTTGGAATAGCATTGTATCTATTTCCTTTATGTCATATATCCTTCCTGTGAAGGAAATTGCCATTGCCTTCTTATTTAGTACCATGGATGCCAAACCGAAATCCTGGGTTACTACAATATCACCTCTTTCCACTCTGTTCATAATAGCAATATCTGCGGCCTGGGATATATTATCTACCAGTATGGTCTCAAAATGCTGATATTGCCTTGAAGTAAAATGGGCAATACTGGTAATCAGTATTACTTCCAGAGCATATCTTTTTGCAATATCATCTATTAATCCCTTTACAGGACACCCATCACCATCAATAAATATTTTCATATGGTATTCCTTTAAAACCATACAGATGAATTGTATTCGACATTTGTTGACCTTTTCCTTCTTTTTTGAAAAAATTTTGCAAAGATTTTATTTATTATCTTCACATTCTTGAAATCAATATCTGTTCCAGGGAGATGGAATAAAGATTTTTCTATACTTTTCTATAGCATACCTGTCAGTCATACCGGCAATATAATCACAAACCACCTGTGATAAATCGAAATTTTCCAGCAAGCCTTTCATATCCTGTGGTAGTTTTTCTGGATGTCCCATAAAAAAATCATAGAGCTGTATTATCAGATTTTGTGCCTTTTTTTCCTCTGCCTTGGCGATGGAATTAATATATACGTTTTCGAACATAAACTCCCTGAGCCGGTGGGTAGCATGGGCTACCTCTTCAGTCATTGAAATTTCCGGTTTGTCAAGGCTATTAGCAATTATGTCGGTTATCATCGTATTTATTCTCTCGCCATGGCTGACGCCCAAAACTTTTATGCAGTACCTGGGGAGGTCATCCTCTTCGATAATACCAGCCCTAACCGCGTCATCAATATCATGATTTATATATGCTATCCTGTCTGCCAGGCTAACCAATTTTCCTTCCATGGTATGAGGTATGCCGGACTTGGTATGATTAAGTATTCCATCCCGCACCTCCCATACAAGGTTGAGACCTTTGTTCTCCCTTCCTTCAAGTACTTCCACCACTCTTAAACTTTGCACATTATGCTTAAAACCATTGGGTAGTATCTCATTTAATGCCTTTTCCCCACAATGACCAAAGGGTGTATGGCCTAAGTCATGACCTAGAGCAATGGCCTCGGTTAGGTCTTCATTCAGGCGCAATGCCCTAGCCATGGTCCGAGCTATTTGAGCAACTTCAAGGGTATGGGTAAGCCGGGTCCTGTAGTGGTCCCCCTGGGGAGCGAGAAAAACCTGGGTCTTGTGTTTTAAGCGTCTGAAGGCCTTGCAATGGATTATCCTGTCCCTATCCCTTTGAAAATCAGTCCTAACGTCACAAGGCTTTATTGGATACTGTCTGCCCCTGGTTCTACTGCTTAATGCCGCATACTTTGACAAGATATGCTCTTCCAGACTTTCCATCGACTCCCTGATAAGCATCAAATCACCTTTTATTATTTATTTGGCCTTATACCTTGTGTAGCCTGGCATACTTCCAAAATCCTTTTTGCCATTATTTGCGCTCTTTTTTTAGCAAATTCATCTTCCTTAGCTGGCCTTTGGCCACAAACTCCTTGGTGACCGGCATCGGCTTCCCGGTAACCGTCTCCTACCAGGATCATACCCTGTACAAGCATCATATCATGTATGGCCTTTATGGTAGTTTCCTGTCCGCCGTATTTTGCCCCGCCATTGGTTACCACCGCACCTACTGTATTGATCAACGCCTTTTCAGTCCTCAACTTCCTGGTTTTATCCCAAAAAGCCTTTAATTGCCCGCTTACACTGCCGAAATATACCGGGCTGGCTGCTATTATACCATCTGCAGCAGCCATTTTGTCAAATACCTGTTCCAATTGCGTCCCCTTATAACAAGCCCCATTGCATGGATTGCTACATACCTTGCAAAAAGGGTGCCTTGCTGTGTCTAGCACCTGGGGCACGTTTACCATTTCAACATGTACTCCCTGCTCCTTCATATATTGGAGCATCATATTCAATATATAAAAACTTTGTCCATCTTCATGGGGACTCCCATTTAAGCCTAATATATACAATGTCTGTTCACCCCTTATCAATAAATATAACCAAAAAACTAAACCTTAAACCTGTATCTTATTATATCTAATTATATATACAACATTCAAAGTGAAATTCCTTCTTTTTTTTTATAAAAACTTTAGAGATAAAACTAAATGGGTGCTGTAGCACCCATTTCTAATAACCGTATGAAAGAGTTTTCCCTATTCTGCGTTCTGAAGGGTTTCGTCAAATTCTTGGATTTTATACTCTAAACGGCCCTTCTTTAAGTTTTCCAATTTTTCTTTACGTTCTTCTTCGGGAGGTGTATACCTATTAGCGTACAGTTCATCAACCAATCCCATAATATCCTCCATAATGTTTGCATATCGCGCATCTTTGATACGGTCAATTTCTTCCATGTGATTAATTGAACTGTGGATCTGAAGGTTTACCCATGCTGCATCAATCTCAGCACCCAGCTTTTTTAGTTCCTCATCGGAATAATTCTTAGTTATATCCTCTCTAAGTAAAGCCTTGGTTTCCTCCCACAAACTTTGGACATGCTGTTTGTAAGTAGCATTGTCACTACTATTCCGGTCAAAAAATATTCTGGCTTTCATATTTGTATCCACCGCTGCACTTTCATTATTATCCTCTTGTTTTACTCCTGCTTCGTTTTCTGACGGTACATCGCCTTGTCCGCATGCTGCAAACAATACAATTAAAACTACTGTTAGAATAATTAAGACAATCTTCTTCATAACCATAAAACCCCCTTTAAATTTTTAATATTGGCTCAATTGACCGTTATCTCCGTCATGACAGAGTTTAATATTGTCACCATGCATATTGTTGATAGACTTTCCGGTCGAGGCTTTGAATGCATGATAGGCCTGTATTAAATCCGATACATCATCGGCATCAAAGGCAATCATGTAAAATAACTCCGGTCCCCTGATTAAAACGCAATCAGATTTTGCACCTCCAAAAGTATAGACAGATGGCCTTGGGATTTCTCCCTTTAGATAGGCAACGGTTTCCTTGATCTGCCGTGTACCTAACTGGAGATCGGGACCAATATTGTATTTAAGAAAAGCCTCCGCTTCTGTATAGGTGAAAAGTTGTAGATCATCAACTTCAGCAAAGTCAATATGTACCGGTGGTGGATCAGGATGTTTTTTGCTGGCCATAGTAAACAGTTTGATGGCTACACCATCTTCTGTAAGCTGGTATGTAGGCAGGCCTTTTCTGAATTTTTTCGCGGCAGCTTTCCATCCTTTCCCGAACTTTTTTCGTGTTAGCAAATATACAACAACAGTTGCCATATACAAGACAAAGCTTATTGATATTACTTTGGGAAAATGCCATAACTCATGGATCAACAGTATAATTAAAACGATAAAGACTCCCAGAAAGATTACGGCGTTAATAATGTCTTTAAACTGCTTAAAGGTAGCAAATACGGACCAGATGTTATGCGGCTTATACTCTAGAGCCTCCTTACGCATTTCAAGCCCTTCACGCCAACGCCATACGCCGCCTTCCAATGTAAGAATAAAGGGAATAGGAAGCAATATATAAAGGATTGCATCTGCAATCGGAGAACCTAAGGAAGGTGTTTTGATATAATAAGTCCCCAATATTGGAGAGACAACTGTTCCCCCTGCTGCAGGGAGTAAGGCCAGGCCAATTGTAAAGACCAGAACAATAGCGGACATCATGAACAGGCCTAATGCAACCAGCATTTGGTTGGCTTTTTGTCTCTTTGTCATTTATTCACCCCCTTTTAATTGAGTTGGTATATTAAACCATGTCAACCGTAGAACCCCAATATTTTGCAATAACCTTATGCTTCTGATTTAATGGTATATTCTAGCCTGAACCTTAAGAAAAACACAAAGTATTGTGACCTTGGATCATCGAGTTAGATTGAAGAATCAATCTCTTTATGCATTGGAGTATGTTATTTACTCAGTTTAAATTAATTATATTATATTTTGTTTTAGTAATAATCAGGGGTGATAAATGCACTCATTACATATATTTCTACTTTTATCCTAATTATTCCTGCATTCATTGTACTAAAATTGTTCGTCAATATTTGACATACTACGCTATGTATCTTCAATATGCCTTTAGAGATATTATCGATATAAAGGTTTTGTTGCCAAGAGCAAAGCAAAAATAGGGTACCACCCTTTTATTTCCAAGGAACAGTACCCTACTTTTCGCCAGTAATTTATTAATCATTTCAGTTTTTCAAAATAAACTTGATTAATTATCATTATTTAACAAGCAAATATTGAGTGCGCCGAGAAAATATTCACGGCGCACTCAAATTAACTTATTATTTTACAGGATGTATTGCTTTAACAGGACATTCAATCTCGCATGCAAAACAGTCAAAGCATTTATCTGGATCAATTTCTACATGTTCCTTACCGTCATATATTGCACCAACAGGGCAGAACTTTTTACAAATATCACAATTAATACAAGTATCATCAACAGTTCTCGCCATAATATATACCACCTTTCTCTAAACTATCATAATTCATCAAGTATGCTTTTCTTTAATGTGTCCTTCATTCTTAATCATGTCTAAATATGCCTGTGTGTAATAAGGATCGTATGTAACACATCCAACTTTATGATGTTGTCTAATAAGTAATTCAACACAATGGTCACATAATGTACACCATTTAATTTCCTTTTCTCTGCCTTCCATCATTTTTACTGGTAAATAAGGATCTGCAAATGACTGACGACCGATAGCAACTGCATCTACAACTCCCTCTCTTATGTTTTTATTACCCCAGAAACGCAATGTATTTTTTTCTGGCTTTACTGCTAAGAAAGGTTGTTTTCCATCTCTGAAAATTGTATAACCTGAACCAATTACCTTTGTTTCTGGTTTGAGATTATCACGTAATACTTTCTGGAAGTGATGATGCATATATGCATAATCTGGTACTCTACGATCTGGATGGGCCAATGCTAAAGTGTGAGATGGGGAACCTGCCGATTGAAGTATATAATGAGCTCCTTCTGCTTCTAAGGTCTTAACAAGGTCAATAGTCTCTGTAAGATCCATAACAGAACTATCTGGTCCTGCCGTGCCTACTCCTCCTGGAAATCCTTCATATACTGAAATCTTAGATCCAAATATAAAGTCTTTACCAGGCACTGCAGCTATACATCTTCTATAGAGATCAATTGCAAACTGACGGCGATTTTCCCACTTGCCTCCATACTTCCAATCATCTTTATTATATGGACGAAGAATTTGTGTGCCAAGATATCCATGACATAACTTAATATCAACACCATCTGCGCCAACTTCATATGCTATACGACAACCGTTAGCATAATCCTCGATTACCTGATCTATCTCTTTCTCTCTTACAAGTATTGCATCTTCATATCCATACAAAGGTTCTTCGGTTACACGGATACGTTGAGAATAAATATTACTACTAATCTCACCGGAATGTGTAATTTGGAAAAAGATTAATGTGTCAGAATTAATTTCTTTTAAATGAGAAATAAATTTTTTTAATCCTGGTATGTTGTGTTCTAAAATAGAAAGTTGATTTTTCCTAGCAATATAATCATATTGCGGCGTAATCGCCTCTAAAATTATAATCCCTGGTTTTCCTTTAAAATAGTTCTCATAACGTTTGTAAGTAGCTGGACTTGGATCGCCATTATCTAAGGCGTCACTACATTCCATTGCATTAAAAACTATTCTGTTAATTGCGGTTCGATTTCCTATTTTCATCGGGGTAAATAATTCTTCCATAGTTTTCTCCCTCCATTGTCTGTTTTGCTTGTCAAAACAGTTTATTTTGTGTTTCTTAAAGTCATTTTAAACAAAATAATACCAATTCTCAATACTAGTCTTGTACTAGTTATATACTAGTCTATAGTAGTACTGGCTACCTTTTTTGCGGTTTTGTATAAAAAATATATTATATCTCTCCCACAACCTATAAAATAGTTTTTAAATTACCTATTAAGAATTGCTTCAAGCTGCCACTGGAGTCTAATTCCAACTTTTTACGAATATTCATCCGGTGATAATCTACAGTCTTTTTCGATATATTCAACTTTTTTGCTATCTCCTTACTAATGTAACCATCTCTTATATAACAAGCAATTTCCAACTCTCTTTCCGTAAATTCTGCAAATACTGGTAGTTGTTCTAATCTTTCTCCTTGTATGACCATTTTCAATTGTGTCTTAACAGTATTTAATGTGTCATTATCTAATAAATCGCTTAGGTTTCTTATTACACTATCTATGGCCTTGTTCATCTTATTAATTAAATCCTGCTCATTACGTTTTGCTTCCTTCTTACTCTCCTCTAAAATATCCTGTAATAATTGAGTCTGGTCCTCTAAAAGACCCAGTAATAGATTTGATTTTGTTTCCCCCGTAACATCTCGGATATACTCTACAATTAATTTAACTTCTCCTTTACTATCCAGTACAGGAACACAATATGTTCGATGCCACCCCTTACCTTTAATATTCTCAAGTGTGTGTATCGCTGTCACAGGTTCACGACTGTCTATTGAGTACAGAATCATGCAGTTTTCGCATGGTTCTGTACGTCCATGGAATGCTTCATAACATTTTCGGCCTTCTATATTATGCGTATTATACCAAGACTCCATTGCAGAATTTGCATAAAGTATGTCCAATTGATCGTTCAAGATACAAATACCATCCTGGACAATATTTAAAATTACTTGAAGTAACTCATCTTCTTTGTGTAATTTCATTTTCCATCCAGGTAATTTCTTTATTTTAGGAAGGGCTGTCCAATTGTCTTTATCAGATTTCATAATACACCTCCATCTAATATAACAAGTTTAAAAGCTTCAATTCCTAATATTACTACAGTGATTTAACATTTTTATTAGATTTAAAGGTTTTTATATATTTGGTATGTTTTATTTATAAATATTCTAGCAGGTAATATAAATTTTTTCAATTTTTTG
>JBMNSO010000035.1:0-14732 GCA_050945235.1 Mahellales bacterium | reverse complement strand
CAAGTATGCCAGCCGACCGATGAAAATCCAGTACAGGTTTAACAAGGATTATTATACTGATATTATCCAGGTTAATTCAAAGTCCGGCCTGTCGGGCAGCAATAAGAACTTTGCCTATGCAGGAGGCAAATTTGGTGGCATCGGCCTGACCCAGAGTTTCGCCCTGGAACTGGTGGAATACAATATTAAGGTGAATTCCGTTTGCCCGGGCAATTTCTTTGACGGTCCCCTTTGGTCCAACCCGGAGAACGGCTTATTCATACAGTATTTGAAGGCCGGCAAGGTGCCCGGGGCAAAAACCATTGAGGATGTAAAGAAGTTTTATGAATCCAAGGTGCCCATGGGCAGGGGATGTTATCCTGCGGACGTAGCAAAGGCCATCTTTTATGCCATAGAACAGCAATACGAGACCGGCCAGGCCATACCGGTAACCGGCGGCCAGGAGATGCTGAAATGATATAAAGGACAGGTGCCAATGTTGGCAAAAAAGATTCGAGATACGACAGTGTCAGAGGAGGAAACTTAAAAACGGTTTCCTCTTTATTAATTAATTGCGCCAGATACAGCTGTTCATGGTACAATTTGGTAAGAGATGCAAAAGTTTATTTTTTAAAATTATGAACTTTTACCGTGTTGGTACGTTTAATTGTTAAAGGAAGGAAAAATCTATGGCAGCGGAGACAGAATTAATCAAGAGAGCCCAAAGGGGAGATAGGCAGGCCCTTGAACAGCTCCTTAAGGATAATTACAGCGTCCTTAAGGGTTACCTTATGAGGCTTACCCTTAATACCCCTTTGGCCGATGATTTAACCCAGGAAGTTATGGTAAGGGCTATAATAAACATAAAAAGCTTTCAGCCAAGAGCTAAGTTTTCAACATGGCTTATTACTATAGGCAGCAACCTTTACAGGGATAAGCTGAGAAAAGATAGTAGGCTGGTACCTATAAAGGACCATATGGTGGACGACGGAAGTGAAACCATGGATGATTTAATGGATGATAGAATTCAAATAAAACAATTAAAAGAGATCATGCAAAAGCTGCCATACGAGAAAAGGGCGGTGGTGGTCTTAAAGCACTACCATGGTTACAAATACGAAGAAATAGCCAAAATCCTGGACTGCCCGGTGGGTACTGTACGCTCCAGACTCCATAACAGCATCGATTTTATCAGGAGAGAAATGGAAAGGAGAAAGTGGTTGTGAAAAGGGATTGCATGTGGTATAAAGAAAAATTAATAGATATAGCCTTTAACGAAAAGACCATGGATAAGGATACAAAGGCACACCTAATGGCCTGTTCCAAATGCGGCAGATACTATGAACAACTATCCGGTATCCGGGAAAACTTGAATAAATTTGATCTTAACATAGATATAAATCCCTTGCAAATAAATGCGGCTTTTATCGAGGCGGATGATATAAAGACCGAAACTTGGCCTTTAAAGGACAGTATAAAGACCTGGGGTCGGGTTTCCTTAAAGGAAATACTGCTGTTTATACTGGTGGCCTTAATGATGCTGGCAATCCCCACAGTTATACTGGCCAATTTTAATATCATGTATCTGTTGTATGTGCATATAGCCATATTCCTTAATATGCCGTTGGTTTTACTGCCTCTGCTGAAGGTAAGGGGTAATGATATATAGCAACTAAGGGAGGTGCTGTGCTATGGATTTAAGTGAATACTACTTTGTTATTCCTATAGTTATTGCTTTGCTGATAATCCAGGCTGCCTGGATATTTGTAGATGCTAAGAAAAAGGGTGAAAACCACTGGCTGTGGGGATTGTTCGGTCTAATAAACGTACCTATGTCCCTTATCATTTATTTAATTGTAACCCGAAACAAACGGACAAAGTGTGGGATATGCGGTGAAGTTATCAGCAAAGGATATAAATGTTGTCCCTATTGCGGCGGGCAGCTGCAAAGGCTGTGTCCCCAGTGCAATAGTGTCGTTAAGGATGATTGGAAGTACTGCCCGGCCTGCAGCAGCGAGTTAAAATAACAAAAGGTTAGCTCAGCCGGTGGATAAATACGCCTTTTGGCACAGGCCTTACAGATAAAGACTGGACGATGATTAAACAAGGCGGATAAAAAAGATGGGAGGTTATACAAGTTGGAAGAGAAGATGATTGCCATAGAAAATGTGTCAAAGGCCTTTGGTGATATAAGGGCTGTCAACCAATTGAACTTTCATGTAAACAAGGGGGAGATACTGGGATTGCTAGGGCCTAACGGTTCGGGCAAGACTACTACCATAAGGCTGATTAACGGTGTTATTTTCCCCGATGAGGGTGAAATCAAAGTTTTGGGGTTAAGTACTGTTAATAACGGTAACGAAATCAGAAGGATTACCGGTGTGGTTACAGAATCGGCAGCCCTTTATGAGAATATGACGGCCCAGGCTAACCTTGAATTCTTCGGCCGGATTTACGGCCTGTCCCATCAAGACCTACCCGACCGTATCGACTGCCTGCTCAAGCAGTTTGGTTTAGAGGGCAGACGCAATAGTAAGGTATCCCAGTTCAGTACCGGCATGAAAAAAAGATTAAGCATTGCCAGGGCCCTTATACACAAACCGGAAATACTGTTTTTGGATGAACCCACCAGCGGTTTGGACCCTGAATCGGCCAGGGACCTTATATCCTATATAAAAGGGCTTAACCGGGAAGAGGGGATTACCATATTGGTATGTACCCATAACCTGCCCGAAGCCGAGGATTTTTGCAGCAGGTTCATATTCCTGGACAGAGGCAGCATTATTGAACAGGGCAGGCTGGAGGATATAATAGATAAATACACTACTTCAGTGCAAATGGAAATACATTTTAACGGCACTTTGGATGACAGCCTGCTGGGTGCATTAAGGTATGAACTAAAGCCCCCCGGAAGGGTACTGGTGACAATAGACGACAGAAAACAGGTGCCTGATTTCATAAGAAGGCTTGCCGGCGCAGTGGATATATACTCGGTTAATACGCTGAACAATAACTTGGAACAACTATATTTTGAGGTAAGGAGGGCTTTTTATGAGAAGACAGGCAATGGCAGCAATAATTAAAAAGGATATTAAGGCCGTTTCGGACAATGTACAGATATGGCTACCAATTATTATCGTACCCTTGGTGTTTACGGTGGTTCTACCCATAATCATTATTCTTTTAACGAAATCCCAAGGCCTGGCCCAGTCCAGTGCATGGGAGCTGCCCCTTAAGCTGTTGGATAAGATACCCATGGGAACCATGCAAGACGAAATAAACAGTCTTTCTACCTTGCAGCAAAAGGTTATATTTATTGGCCTGAATTATATGTTCCTGCCCCTGTTTTTATTGATACCCGCTATGGTATCCAGTACCGTTGCTGCCAATAGCTTTGTGGGCGAAAAGGAACGGAAGACCATGGAGACCTTGCTTTATTCACCTATTAGCGAGGTGGATCTGTTCATATCCAAGGTGCTGGCACCCTTTATCACGTCGATGGTGGTTACCATCCTATGCTTTATCATTTACGGCATAGTTGTAAACCTGCTTTCCTATGATATATTCGGTGGTATTATTTTCCCCAGGCCCAACTGGTACCTAACGGCGTTTTTGTTGTCTCCTGCCGTGTCCGTCCTTTCCATCTTTTTTAATGTATATATATCCGCCCGGGTCAAGGGTTTCCAGGAGGCCTATCAGTTGGGCGCTATGGTGGTGCTGCCCATATTGGCCATATTTTATAGTCAGTTGATGGGCGTGTTCTTCCTTAGTAACGGACTAATAGTGGTAATCTCTCTGGCTTTCTTTGCGGTCAGTGCTTTGCTGATACTGTCAACCGGTAAATCCTTTAATAGAAACAAACTCTTTGAAAGCCAGATTAAATAAAGGGAATGATTGATGTTATAGAAAAAATAATGGGCATATTATAAAAATCACTTAAAAAGAACGAAGTTTTTGTTTATAATTAGAAATAAGGTTTATAAAATACATATAAATAAAGTTTAATGGGGAGGAACAAGGATATGGAATTGAAAGGCAGTAAGACTGAAAAAAACTTAATGGAAGCCTTTGCCGGTGAGTCCCAGGCTAGAAATAAATATACTTACTTTGCCGGCGTGGCAAAAAAGGAAGGCTACGAACAGATAAGCAGCGTGTTTTTAGAATCGGCGGACAATGAAAAGGAACATGCAAAAAGGATTTTCAAATTCCTAAAGGGCATAGGCGACACCAAGGCCAACCTGAAAGTTGCAGTTGCAGGGGAGAATTATGAATGGACTACTATGTACAAAGAATTTGAAAAGACTGCAATAGAAGAAGGTTTTGACGAAATTGCTGCGTTTTTCCGGGAAGTTGCCAAGGCGGAAAGAGAACATGAAAAAAGATTTCAAGCGCTGTTGGACAACTTAGAAAAGGGCAGCGTGTTTAAAAAAGACGCTCCCGTTAGGTGGAAATGCAGGAACTGTGGTTATATAACTCAGGAGATGGAAGAAGCACCCGATGTATGTCCCTGCTGTGTACATCCTAAGGCATTCTTTGAACTGGTATGTGAAAACTACTAATCATAACCGCCGGCTTAGCCGGCGGTTTGTACTTAATGATTCTGTTACTTAGGACCAATGTTAAACGACGATAAATATAAAGGGACAGGTTACCCGTCCCTTTATTGAGTAAAAATTATTTTAGGATAAGTCTCTTATGAATGGATAGCCTTGCCGTATACACCCTCTGCTGCTTCCCAGACCGCTTCTGCCAGTGTGGGATGGGCATGGACGGTGGCTACGAGCTGGTCTATGGTACCTTTGTTATGTACCAGTAGTGCTGCTTCGGCTATAATGTCGGTAACGTGGGGTCCGGCCATTTGGGCGCCTATTAACTGATCGTTGGAGGTATCCACCACCAGTTTTATAAAGCCCTCAGGTTGTCCCATGGCCAGGGCCTTGCCCAGGGCCGTGAACTTAAAGACGCTGGTTTTGACATTAATGCCCCTGTCCTGTGCTTCCTTGGCGGTTAATCCTACAGTGGACAGTTCGGGGTGGGTAAAGACACAATTGGGTATGGCGGAGTAGTCCATGCTGCTATCCATACCTGCAATGTTTTCAACGGCTACTATGCCTTCCCTGGATGCTGTGTGGGCCAAGTCCAAAGGAGAATTGCATACATCACCGATTGCATAAATATTGGGCAGGTTGGTCTGCATCCTATTATTTACGGCTATCTTGCGTCTATCCATATTCAGTCCCAGGTATTCCAGGCCTATATTATCAATAACCGGGTTACGGCCTATGGATACCAGCACCTTATCGGCCTCTACTGTCTCGCCGTTGGATAGGTTAACAATCGCACCATTGGCCTGTTTATCGATGGTTTGTACCGATATGCCGGTATATATATTAACACCTTTCTTTTTTAGGGAGGATGTTACGGTTTTGGCCAGGTCCTCATCCAGATTGGCCAACAGGCTGGGGAGGAGTTCAACTACTGTAACCTTACATCCCAGATTGCTATACAGGGTGGCAAACTCGCAGCCTATCACACCACCACCGATTATGACCAATTTTTCCGGCAGTTCATCCCAGCTTAGGGCTTCATCGCTGGAGCACACGATATTACCATCATATCCGAATATTTTAGGCAATAATGGGGTAGAACCGGTGGCAATTATTATATTATCGGTTGTTATATATTGTATATCCTTTTCGGTTTCTACCTTGATTTCTTTGCTGCTAATCAGGGTGCCCTTGCCTTCAATTAATGTTACGCCGTTCTTTTTAAACAGGTAACCGATGCCGCCCACCAGCCGTTTTACCACATCGTCCTTCCTTTTAACCATGGCTGATACATCAAGGGTTACGTTGTCCACTGTGATACCATGGTCGGAGCCCGATGATACCAGGGTATCATAGATTTCTGCTGATGCTAATAAGGCCTTTGTTGGGATACAACCTACATTAAGGCAGGTACCGCCTAGTTTCCCTTTTTCTATTACACATACCTTCATACCTAGCTGAGCGGCCTTGATTGCTGCCACATATCCGCCCGGTCCGCCGCCTAATACAGCAACTTGATATTCCATTTTTTCTCCCCCTTTGAGTATATTATTGGGTTAATTTATTACTAATAATTTTACTCTTATTACAGAAATATGTCAATAAACGGACACAGTATGAAAAATATAAACATAAATATGTTAATTTTTTTATTGAAAGGTTGTTATTTTCTCACATGGGTATTATAATATAAATAACAGGTTGAATAAACCCATATCCATTAAACATAAAGCAAATCAAAGGTTTATCCATTAATTTATCATAAGGAGTGATATGATTGAAAAAAGACACACTGGTGGCTAAGGAAAAGAAAGAAGATCTTATATTCTGGCTGAAACAGATGCACCATATAAGATACTTCGAAGAGATGGTAATGCAGTTATTGGCTGAGAACTATGTTAAAGGCGGTTCTCACTGTTATGCCGGCCAAGAGGCTGTTGCGGTGGGTGCTTGTGCAGCTATCAGGGAGGACGATTATATAACCAGTACCCATAGGGGTCATGGCCATGGTATAGCAAAGGGCGGAAAACTTAACGAGTTGATGGCGGAGATCTGCGGCAAGGCTGCAGGTTGCTGCAAAGGCAAGGGCGGAAGCCTGCATTTGGCTGACCTGTCAACGGGAAACCTGGGAGCCAATGGTATAGTAGGGGGCAGCTTTGGTATAGCAGCTGGTGCGGCACTAACATCTAAAATGAAAAAACAAGATAGAGTAGTAGTCTGTTTTTATGGCGACGGTGCGGCTAATGAAGGTATAGCCCACGAATCGATGAACATGGCAGCTACTTGGAAACTCCCGGTTATTTATGTATGCGAGAACAATCTATATGGAATGTCTGTTTCGGTAAAGAGGGCATCCTCTGTAGAAGATCTGGCGATTAGAGCTGTTGCTTATAATATGCCCTATAAGATAGTAGACGGTATGGACATATTAGCCGTTAAAGAGGCAGTGGAAGAAGCCGCAGAAAGGGCCAGGAAGGGTGAAGGGCCAATGCTCATTGAATGTAAAACCTATAGGTACTACGGCCATTCAAGAAGCGATGCCAGGATTTACAGGACAAGGGACGAAGAAAAATACTGGAAGGATAGGGATCCAATCCCCAACTTCGCAAAGAGGTTAATAGAAAATGGGATTATAACGGAAGCCGAGGCCAAGGAAATTGATGCCCAGGCAAAAAAGGATATAAACGATGCGACAAAATTTGCTAAGGATGCTCCATATCCTAAACCGGAAGACCTATTTGAAGATTTATATGCTTAATAAAAATATTTTAGAAGAAGGTGAAATGTATGCGTGAGGTAACATATTGGCAAGCATTAAACGAAGCGCTGAGGGAAGAATTGGATCGGGATCCCGACGTTTTTGTAATGGGAGAAGATGTTGGTATATATGGCGGAGCCTATGGCGTAACCAGGGGCTTATACGAGGATTACGGCGAAGAGCGTATTAGAGACACCGCCATAAGTGAACAGGCCATAGTAGGTGCCGCAGTAGGAGCGGCCATGACAGGCATGCGCCCCGTGGCTGAAATAATGTATGTGGACTTCTTGGGCGTTGCCATGGATCAGATTTTTAACCAAGCCGCAAAGATTAGGTATATGTTCGGTGGCAAGGCAAAGGTGCCTATGACATTAAGGACCGAGGGCGGAACTGGAAGAGGCCTGGCGGCCCACCATTCCCAAAGTTTGGAATCATGGTTTTTGCATGTACCGGGCTTAAAGGTGGTTATGCCCGCTACCCCATACGATGCTAAAGGATTGCTAAAGGCTTCCATAAGGGATGATAACCCTGTGTTGTTTATAGAACATAAAATGCTTTATGGTACAAAGGGTAAAATTCCCGATGGTGAGTATATAGTTCCCTTGGGCCTGGCCGAAGTAAAAAAACCGGGCAAGGATGTTACGGTGGTGGCCCATTCCAGAATGTTATTGTATGCCCTGGAAGCTGCCGAAACCTTGGAGAAGGAAGGCATTTCTGTAGAGGTAATTGATCCTAGGACACTGGCACCTTTAGATATGGACACCATTATGACATCGGTTAAAAAGACCGGCAGGGTGGTACTGGTAGAAGAAGGATGTAAGACCGGTGGTGTAGGCGGCGAGATAGCTGCTAAGATAATGGAAGAAGGTTTTTACTATCTAGATGCACCCATAATCAGGGTAGCGGCCAAAGATGTACCAATACCCATGAGTCCGGCATTGGAACCCTTGGCTGTGCCAAGTGTTGAAGAAATCATTGGTGCCGTTAAAAAGTTGTATGTATAAGGTGGTGAACGTAAGTGATAAAGGAATTTAAACTGCCCAAGATGAGTGATACCATGGATACCGGTCAAATAACCAAATGGCTGGTTAAGGAGGGCGATTTCATAAAAAAGGGCGAGCCTGTCTTTGAAATGCAGACCGACAAGGTTAACCTTGAAGTAGAATCCCTGGATGAGGGTGTACTTCTTAAGATAGTAGGTAAAGAAGGAGAAGATATTCCTGTAGGTCAGGTGATTGCCTATATTGGCGACGAGGGTGATAAAGTATCCGATATACCGGCCCAGCCCAAGGAGGAACCTCAACCTATAAAGGAAGAAATAAAGGATAAGGCAGAAGAACAAAAGCCGGAACCGGCTCCAACGCCCAAGGCCGAACCGGTATCCCCCATCGAAAGGCCAAAGGGAGAAAGGGTGTTCATCTCTCCCCGGGCAAAGGCATTAGCCCAAAGGGAAAACATAGATTATTCAGTTATAACAGGTACCGGGCCCATAGGCGAGATCATAGAGCGGGATATCAAGGAATACCTGGCCAAGACACCTGCTGCAATCCAAGAAACAGTACCTTCAATGGAACAGGCAGCACCTTCGCCAACCTTACAGGGACAGCAGGTTAAGATGACCGGTATGAGAAAGGTTATTGCTGATAGGATGCTGGCCAGTGTATCTGCAGCCCCCCATATTTATTTAACCACCGATATAGATATGACCCAGTGCAAGGATATAAGGGTAAAGATAAACAGCAGCCTTGCCGAGGAAGGTATTAAGGTATCCTATAACGATATTATAATAAAGGCGTGTGCCGTTGCCCTTAAGAAATATCCTTATATAAACAGTACCTTAAAGGATCAAACAATAATACTTCAGGGCAGAATAAACATCGGCGTGGCCGTGAGTTTAACCGAAGGTTTGATTGTACCCGTTGTAAGGGATGCTGATAAAAAGACCATAGCAGAGATATCAAAAGAAGTTAAGGAACTGGCTGGTAAGGCGAAGGAAGGCAAGCTCATGCCCGATGAATACAAAGGTGGTACCTTTACGGTGTCAAACCTTGGGATGTTTGATGTTACCCAGTTCACCGCTATTATAAATCAACCGGAAAGTGCTATACTGGCAGTGGGTGCCATTAAGGATACCTTTGTACCGGTAGACGGCCAGCCCGTTGTAAAGCCAATAATGAAGGTTACTTTATCCTGTGACCATAGAGTGATTGACGGAGCCGTTGGTGCACAATTCCTAAGGTTCTTAAAATCCATGCTGGAAAATCCGTTTATGATGCTTTAAATGTAATGTGGCCAAAGGGATGGTCCTTTTGGCCACTAAATATAATTAACAATATTTTAGAAACAGGTACATCCTACCTGTATTATTTGAGTACAATAATAAAAGTTATTGATAGACAAAGGCAATTATTATTAAGGGAGTTGGAAGTGAAGAAAATTGAACATAGACAGACGCTCTACGATAAAGCAATATATAGAGGAAAAAGGTGAAGTGCACCTTAGGGAATTGGAAGAACTCCTACCTGAGGTATCTAGCATGACCCTAAGGCGGGATCTTATCTACTTGGAGGAGAAAGGGTATGTCATAAGGACCCGGGGTGGCGCGGTATCCGTAAAGCATGTGGCAACAGCAGGAGAAGATATGTATAGTTTAAGGGCTGCCGAAAATATGGAAGGTAAGACCAAAATTGCTAAGAAAGCCGTTGAATTTGTGGAAACAGGTCGGTCAATATACATTGACTCCGGTACCACCATGATGTGCCTGGCCAAGGAACTACCCGATGAGAATTTTTCCATTTTGACAAGCGGACCCAATATCGGACTTGAAATCATTAAAAAAACAAAACCCAGTGTGGTTTTAACCGGGGGAGCCATTAGTAGAAATAATCTTTCCACATCGGGTCTTAATTCGTTGTACCTGGTAAAGAACATAAATATTGATATGGCCTTCATGGCTACCTCGGGTTATTCACTGGAAAACGGGTTCACCAGTGGAAATTTTAATGAATGTGAATTAAAAAAACTGGTGATAGAAAAGGCCAGGAAGAAAATATTGTTGATGGACATAACCAAGATAGACAAGACCATGCCCTATACCTTTGCCACCTTAAAGGATATAGATATATTAATATGTGATGCGGACCTTCCCGACGATATAAAAAAGGCTGCACAAGAAAATGGTGTTTTAATCTACTAATGAGGGGGTAAAATGTATGATAACGGAACAACGGCCTGAGGCTATAATATGGGGTGCCGGTAAAATAGGCCGTGGGTTTTTGGCGGAAATATTTAACGATGCAGGCTATAAACTGACCTTTATTGAATATTTTGAAGGCCTGGTAAACAAACTTAAGACTGCAGGGACCTATACTATTAATAAGGTCATGGGACAGGGCATTAAGGAGCAGATAAAGATAACGGGATATGAAGTGTATAGCACAAAAGCTGTTGATACCATCACCCAAAAGATAGTACAGGACAATACAATATTAGCCATCGCGGTTCACCAGGCTGCTTTGCCCGAGGTTATAAAGGTGTTGGCGCCGGGGATAATTAAAAAGGCACGGTTGTTTCCTGAAAGCACCCTTAACATAGTATTATGCATAAATATGCTTCATCCGGGTTCCTACTGCAGACAGCTATTGGATCAAAATCTACCTGAAGATGTTCTCCCTTATCTGGAAAATAATATAGGACTTATAGAAAGCGTTGTAATGAGAATGGCGCCGGAGGCTACCCAGGAAATGTTGGAGGAAGACCCCTTGGCATTGCTAAACAATGGGTATCCCGAGATGCCGGTGGATAAAAAGGCCTTCAAACCACCTATTCCCAATACCAAAATGTTTAGATTATCCGATGATATAAGGGCCGAAGAGGTCAGGAAAATATATACCCTGAACCTGGCCCATGCTATATTGGCCTATTTGGGAACACCCAGGGGTTTCGAATATGCTGCTGACAGCGTATTGGATCCCGATATCAGGTATGCACTGGAAGGTGCATTGGAAGAATCCGGCTGGGGATTGGCAAAGGAATTTGGATTCAGCAATGAAGAAATGAACAAATGGAATAAGGAAATAATAAAATCCATTGAGAACCCGGCCCTCAAAGACAAGCTGGACCGACTGGGCACTGACAGTAGGAGAAAACTAAAGAGGGACGACCGTTTGACTGGCCCTGCCCTATTATGCATAAAGCATGGAAAAACTCCTTTCTTTCTTGCCCAGGGCATTGCCTACGCCTTTATGTTTGATCAGCCAAAGGACGAGGGCACACGACAGGTACAGGATTATTTAAATGAGAATGGTATTGATGGAGCCATAAAAGAGTTTTGTGGTTTAAATCCAGAGAAACCAGAGGAACAAGAACTTATAGGGTTAATAAAAAAGGTTTATGAAAAAATAAAAGGGAGTAATGTTATAATTAAGGATACAGATATAATTTAGCCCAAGACTTGATGCAATCGGAGTATTGCACTAAAATAAAGGTGTTACTACCTGTGTATAACAATTAAGGATCTTCGTAAAGGAGAGGATTATCATGAAAACAAAGGCGGTAAGAATTTACGGTAAAAAGGATCTACGGCTGGAGGAATTTGAATTACCGGCTATTAAAAAGGATGAGATACTGGCACATATTATCTCCGACAGCATATGCATGTCATCCTATAAAGCGGCCATACAGGGCAGTGACCATAAAAGGGTGCCAAAGGACATTGACAAAAACCCTACCATTATCGGTCACGAATTTTGTGGTGAAATAATCGAAGTGGGGGATAAATGGAAGGAAAAATTCAAACCAGGGGACAAGTTTACCATCCAACCGGCGTTAAACTATAAGGGAAGCTTGGATGCACCGGGTTATTCCTATAGATATATCGGCGGCAATGCAACCTATGTCATAATACCCAATGAAGTAATGGAGATGAACTGCCTGCTCAATTATAAAGGTGAGGCATTTTTCCACGGTTCTCTGGCAGAGCCCATGTCCTGTATAGTAGGGGCTTTCCATGCCAGCTATCATACCGTCGGTGGTTCCTATGTCCACAACATGGGTATTGTAGAAGGCGGTAACATGGCCATCCTAGCGGGGGTTGGGCCTATGGGCTTGGGCGCTATTGACTATGCCATCCATTGTGACAGAAAACCAGGGTTGTTGGTGGTGACTGATATCGATGATAGCAGACTTCAAAGGGCAAAGTCCATATTTACCGAAGAAGAGGCAAGAAAAAACGGCATAACCTTAATATATGTAAATACAAGGGATATGGCAAAACCGGAGGAATACCTCCTTTCACTGACCGATGGAAAGGGATATGACGATGTATTTGTTTTTGCGCCGGTCAAGCCTGTTATAGAAACCGGTGATAGAATACTGGGTAGGGACGGCTGCCTCAATTTCTTTGCTGGGCCTACCGACCCCAACTTTACAGCGGAATTCAATTTCTATAATGTCCATTATGCTTCAACCCATATTGTGGGAACCAGTGGGGGTAATACCGATGACATGATAGAATCACTGGAAATGATGGAAAAGGGACTTTTGAACCCCGCTGTAATGATAACCCATATTGGGGGTCTAAATAGCGTTATTGATACTACATTGAATCTGCCCAATATACCCGGGGGTAAAAAGCTGATTTACAACAACATAGATCTAGAATTGACGGCCATACAGGATTTTAAGGAAAAGGGAAAAACCGATCCAATGTTTGCAAAACTGGCTGAAATCGTAAAGGCCAATAACGGGCTGTGGTGCCTGGAAGCAGAGAAGTATCTGCTGGCCAATGCAAAGCCAATAGAGTAAAGGCCTTTTACTTGTGATGAAGTGAAGCCATATGAAAAACCTGAACCTTTGTTTTTAAGGGGTTCAGGTTTTTTTAAAGTGCCTTATATTATTCTGGTTACGTAAAAATTTCCGGAATGGAAGATCAGCCCGAAAAGGGTATTGCGTCGTCCTATCTGACTACGGATACAGTATCTTTGTATTGTTTTGCCGTAAAAAATCCATCCATTGGGAAGAAGGTTTTTTGTCCGTTACTATATAATCGATATTTTCGAAATCTCCTATCCTGCAAAAGGATTCCTTATCAAACTTGGTATTATCGCATAGAAGTATTGATTTTTTGCTGTTTTTCATCATCAGCCTTCGAAGTTCAGCTTCGTCTTCATTGGCATCGGTTAATCCCTTGTCTATGGACAGTGCCCTGCAGGAGAAAAACACTGAATCCGTAAAAAAGCCCTCCATACACCTTCTGGCCAATTGTCCGATATAGGACAGGGAATTTTCCCTGAGCCGTCCTCCGGTGCAGTATACCTTTATATGGAGCAGTTCTCCCAGTTTCACTGCTGTCTTGGCTCCGTTGGTAATAACGGTGATCTTATCCTTACCCTTGAGATATGGCACCATTTTTAATGTACTACTGCTAGAATCCATTACTATTATATCGCCGTCCTTTACCAGGCTGGCAGCCAACTGTCCGATTATTTCCTTCTCTTCCCTTTGTTCTCCTTCCCTGACCGACAAAGGTATCTCCATGTTAAGACCCTCTAACAATACCGCTCCGCCATAGGTCCGCTTTAATAGTCCTAATTTCTCCAACATATTAAGGTCCCGCCTAATGGTTGCTTCGCTAGTATAGAATTTCTTGCTAAGCTGTGTAACGGTTACTGATTTATCTATCCTTAGGATATCCATTATCTGCTGTTGTCTTTGTATTACAAACATAATAAAACCTTCTTTGCTTATTTGTGTTTATTTAAGTCCATTTACCGATGGGCTTCTTGTTCATTCAACTATTATATCGCCGCCGTGGAAGATGGCAAATATTGATGATATAATTATATCATAAAAGTCAATAAATGGACATTATATTGCATAAATGAGCAATAACGAACAACGGATTATGGGTCTTAGGTATTAGGAGGTATTTATGAATATAAGATTAGGCATCAACTGTGGTTTTGCCATCAATAGGTATATTGAGCCCGGGGAATGGACTCGGATCGTAGGTAAAGAACTTAATCTAAGATATGTTCAATTTGTGGCTGATTTGTTGAATCCCTTTATGCCCAAGGAATGGGTTGAGTTACAGATCCAGGAGATAATCAAGTATAAGAAAAAATATAATGTAAGTATAGAATCGGTTTTTACCAGCGCCTTCACCAGGGTGAACCATCTTATGCATCCCGATGAAAGGGCAAGAACTATTTGGTTTAAATGGTTTAAAGACTTTTTCCATATCGCCGGGCGGTTGGGGGCTAAAAGCGGGGGCAGCCATTTTGGCATTCTGACCTTTGCTTCATATAACAATGAAGTATTGAGGAAAAAATTAATAGAAGAGTGTATAAGGGCTTGGCAGGAATTATCTTTTTATGCTAAGGACCTGGGATTTGAGTATTTATTGTTTGAGCCCATGTCGGTGCCCAGGGAGATGGCAAACACCATCG
>JBMNSO010000034.1:0-15229 GCA_050945235.1 Mahellales bacterium | reverse complement strand
TCCTTTGCTTATTTTTTTGTATTCACTATTCTTTAATTATTATCCAACAATACACTATTATCATGCATACACCTTATTTTTTCATACGCTTACGCAATGATATCCACTGCGTTATGTCCAAAGCACTGATAGATTGTAGACTTGCTTTATATCCCCATCACGGCAATACAGCGGGTTTAATGGATATGCTATTAAAATGAAAACTATCGTCTTGGAATGCAACTGTAACTATAACTATATTCTTAGAATACAACTATAATAGTGTAGATACCCATTCTATTCCAATAAAAACATTAAAACAGAAAATAATAAAAATTATGGTTTTCTAATGATATATATAAAGATTTGACAAATGAATACAAATTTTCAGATGCTGATATTGTAAATATTAAAACTGTCCCAGCATTGTGATTTTTTACACAATATACGCTAAATCCTTTAGATAAGCATATCACTATTGTTGTAAAAATTGTTTATCGCTTTAAAAATAGGATTTTAAATACATAAAATTTTGCCAAATATAGAGTTGCTTAGAGTATTTATCCCTAAGCAATTCTATATTTATTCATTTATTTTAATAATACCCGTCGAGATTATATGCCCAGTATTTCCTTGAGCTGCTGTTTCATCTCATCCCTTTGGCACACCCTTTTATGGATAACCGGCCGGGTATCCAAATCCTTAATTGCCCTGGGTATGTGGCCGCCCATCAACCCTCCCATCTCCTTTATCAACCCGAAATCGTCTATTCCGGTGTCATTTTTGCCTATCGACCTCATGACATCCCTGGTAAACTTAAAGGGACTGGCCGTTGAAACGATAACGGTTTTGGTGTTGTCCTTTGTTTCTTGGCGGTATTTTTTATATACGGAATAGGACACTGCGGTATGGGTATCGATAATATAATCACAGGTTTCATAGACTTCCTTTATCGCCTCTGCGGTATCGGCTTCCGAGCCAAAACCGCCGTAGAAATCCTTCAGACCCCTGCGCATTTCATCGGTTATCTCATACCTTCCCCTCTCCTTGAGGTCGTTCATCATGGCCACTATACTGGCGGCATCCCCGCCGCTTATATTGTATAATAACCTTTCCAGATTGCTGGAAATAAGGATATCCATGGACGGTGACATCGTCACAATAAAGTCCCTTACCCTGTCATATACCCCTGTATTAAAAAAGTCGTACAGCACCTTGTTTTCATTGGATGCGCATATCAGTTTCTTAATCGGCAAGCCCATGTTCTTTGCATAGTACCCCGCCAAAATGTTGCCGAAATTGCCGGTGGGTACCGCAAAGTTTATCTCCTCACCCGGGTTTATATCACCGGCAGCACACATCCTAAGATATGCATAAAAATAGTAGACAATCTGGGGCACCAATCGACCGATATTAATTGAATTGGCCGAAGAGAACATATAATTATGGCTGTCCATATTTTTAATCAATTCCCCATCGGCAAATATTTCCTTAACACCGGTTTGGGCATCGTCAAAGTTACCCTCTATCCCTATTACATGGGTATTATCCCCGGTTTGGGTAACCATCTGCCGTTTTTGTATTTCACTAACACCGTGCTCGGGAAAGTACACTACTATCCTGGTACCCTCCACATTGGCAAATCCTTCCAGGGCTGCTTTGCCGGTGTCGCCGGAGGTAGCCGTCAGAATAACGATCTCTTTATTCACCCTAAGCTTAGCCATAGCGGTCTTCAACAGATGGGGCAGTATAGATAAGGCCATGTCCTTAAAGGCAAGGGTAGGTCCATGAAACAGCTCAAGGAAATATACCCCTCCATGTTCCCTAAGGGGCGCTATCTCAGGTGTATCAAACTTCCCATCATAGGCTTTTTCGATACAGCCCCTTAGCTCTTCCTCGCTAAAATCCGTTAAAAAGAGTTTCATTACTTGATATGCCAATTCTTTATAGTCTGCATTAAACAAATCCTTAAGTTTCGTATCAAGGCTTGGTATTAAATTGGGAACAAACAACCCACCGTCCCGGGCAATACCCGTTATAATCGCCTGGGCCGGGGATACCGGTCTGTCGTCACCCCTGGTGCTTTTATAATAAATACCTTCCATGTCCTATGCCTCCTCGCTGTATTTATCCTTTAGAAAGAAGTCCATCAGTTTATAACCCTCCTCAATGCTTAAACCGGACCTTTGGGCTGTTGCCTCGTCATAGGTCTGACCTGGGTTGTCCCTTTCGTCACTGTTTTGGTATATCAGGAAGGGTACCGCCTCCCTGGTATGGGTCCTGATGGACAGCGGTGTGGGATGGTCGGGCAATACCATTATCCTGTATTCTTGGCCATGCCTTTCCATTCCTTCCCTAATCACTCCTACTACCTCTTTATCTATAAGCTCTATTGATTTTACCTTATTCTCGATCTCATACCTATGGCCGCATTCATCCGGTGCCTCAATATGAACATATACAAAATCTTGGTCGTCCTTCAATAACGCGTCTAAGGCCGCTTGTGCCTTGCCCAGGAAATTGGTATGGATATTGCCCGTGGCACCTTCCACGTCCAAGGGCTTAAGTCCCGCGCATAAGCCTATGCCCTTTATCAGGTCCACGGCGGAGATAACCGAGCCCTTAACCCCATACTTGTCAAAAAAGCTGGATAGCTTGGGCCTTTTCCCCTCACCCCAAATCCAGATGGAATTGGCGGGTTTTAAGCCCTTTGCCCGCCTTTCTCGGTTAACATGATGGTTTTCAAGAAACTCGGCGCTTTTTTTCATCATCTTCTCTATTATATCACTACCCTCACCCCTTGGCATGTACCGTCTTATTCTTTGACCTAAAATATCATGGGGCGGGGTTAACCGCCATTGATAGGGACCATGGCTCCAGATCATGAGATGACGGTAGCTGATCCCGGGATAAAATTTTATATCACGGCTGCCAAGAAACCTGTTGACCTCTCTTATTAGCCCCACGGCTTCCTGGGAAGATATCTCATCCGAACTGTGGTCTATCATAATTTTTTCTTCATAGGGCAGGTCGTCAGACAGGGTCACCAGGTTGCACCTGAAGGTGATATCATTGTCCTCCATCTTGACGCCCATACTGGCCGCCTCAAAGGGCGATCGGCCGCTGTAGTATTTTCTCGGGTCATAGCCCATTACCGACAGGTTAGCAGTATCGCTGCCTGGCGGCATGCCATCGGGAATGGTCCTTACCATGCCCACCCGGCCATGGGCTGCCAGGTAGTCCATGATAGGGGTATGGGCATATTGAAGAGGTGTTTTGTTGTCCAGCTCTTCTATCGGATAATCAGCCATTCCATCCCCCAGCACTACGATGTATTTCAATTCAACACTCCCCTAACCTCACAAAATGTTAAATATTTATCTTGCTCACATTCTATATTTTATCATGGCTGATGTATACCATGCCATTATTTATTGAAAAAAATCAGATTTGTTGTCATATAAAATAGGTAGATGTATATTGCAATTTCGTGGACAGGATCAAAGCATAATATTTGCCCCAAGACTATAGTCTTAGGGCAAATATTAAAAGATAAGCACCTTTATTGGACGCTTGCATTGCTTCTTCCTTTTGTTTTATTCGTCCCGTCATTTCCCGTGAAACTACTGTATATCGATTCTTTTTCCCCTGGCCTTTGAAGGCTCCACCTTAGGTAGGGTAATGGATAAAATTCCATCGTTGTAATTGGCCTTGACCTGTTCTGATTTTACCTCCGCAGGCAGTGGGATTGTCCGGGAAAAACTGCCATATCGTCTTTCGGTCCTGTATACATGCTCGTCCTTAAACTCTTCATGCCTCCTGGTCCGACCGGACAGTCGCAATAGATTGTCCTCCACATAGACATTAAGGTCTTCCTTTGAAACTCCTGGCATCTCGGCCTTTACTATGATATCATTCTCGGTCTGATAAACATCCACCTTGGGAAATGAGCCCATACCAAAGAAATTGAAGGGCGAACGGTCAAAGAAGTTGGTCATTTCCCTTTCCATTTCCCTAAAGGGATTCCATTCTACCAGGCTCATCCATATCCCTCCTTTAATATAACCTTATTGATTATATTTTTTCCATGGCTACACCAATTTATTCCCGGTGTGGATATAAACCTGGTAAGATAGTTATTCAATGGATATTTAATTTAACCAAAAGCTAGTCCTCCAGCTGCCCAATCAGCCTTACTCCCCTATTCATTAACAGTCTGTATAACAGCATATTGATTATGATATAACCTGCCAACAGAACTACAAAAGCCGTCCACAAGCCCATATTGGATATATACACTATAAATACCGTAGCTGCTGCTGCAACTATGCATATGACCATATTTAGCAGTACATTGAGGTTTTGCTTAACCGCCTGTTGTTCACTGTCCCAATTGAGCTTGGGATTTCTTATATCCAGCAGCATACCTGTAAAGGCAGAAAAGAATACCGCCATCAATCCTAGGGGTATTGCCATAATGGCCAGATAAGCAGGCAGTTTTAAAATTACGGCCCCGATAACAACTACCATTACCATACCGGCTCCGCCCATCAACACCCCGGGTATTACCTTACCCAGTATTTGCTGCCGGTAGCTTAGGGGTATGAATTTGTTGACAAACATACCATGGCCCTCCCGGGATATGGCCGTGGAGGTTATACCGTTAAATGACCCAAAAAACAATAAAGCACCAAAGATAATACCTAATGCCATCCCGGTCACCTGGCCGCCCTTTAAATACCCACTCAACGCATTCTGCATACCTTCGATACCTTGCTGCTGCGAAGCCATGGGTATTATAAAGAATATCGGCAGCAAAAAATTTATCAATACACAGTTAAGAAAATAGATCGGCGTCCTGAACAATATCCGCAGTTCCTTGACTGCATAGGACCAAGTAGGGGACCTGTACATGCTTATCCTTTCCAGTTGGTCGCTGGTCAGTACTTCCCTTTTGGAAGCAGTCTGGGATAGGCCGATAACGCCCTTAAAATACAGCTTCTCGCCTAGGTATAAGAATAACAAAAAGGATAAGACCGAGATACCGATAAACAACAACAGGTTTAAAGCACCACCTAGGGTATGGCTGTTTACCAAGCCCTGGGCTGCCCAGTTGGAACCCGGGAATATCCTTGAAGTTATGGTCATAAGGGAGTTTTCCCCGCCGACCAGTAGATCCTGGAGCTGGGCCATATCAGCCTGTCTTACCACTGTCCGTTGTATAATCACGTTTATACCCACGCCGAAGGCGATGGCCAATATGCCGGCTATCATTTTGAACATATCCTTGTTCCTAAATAGGTTGGTAAACCTCATTATCACCATGGTTATAATAGAAGCTACGGTAAGAGGTATTACCGGCACCACCAGGAAAACCAGTGCCGCGTGAATATAATATAGAGGCCCTGCACCGCTTTTTATGCCGAAAACAATGAAGATGGGCCAAAGTATCATACCTGCGGTAATATATTCGTATAGGGTAACCACCGTAAACTTTGCTCCTAGTATGTGGAAGGGCTTTAAGGGAAGGGGCAGTAAGTTTTCCACATCCTCGGAAAAATAAAAAACATTTATTACATAGAATATACCAAACACGAAAATAACCAGAGCAGATACACCGATACCCGATGTTATTATCACCCCGGCCTGGCCTATACCGGCCAAGGCATCATATACATTGGCTACAAAGCCGGCCAGCATCGATATCAGCGGTATGAAGCATATGACCAGTATACCCATGAAACCCAGCCGGGAAGACCTTTTTTTAGAACCGCTGCCCAGGTTCATGCCATTCTTTAACAGTACCCATGTAAAGGTTAAAAGGTTACTCTTCATCTTCCGTCAACTCCAGAAACATTTTCTCCAGGGACTGATCCCTATCCATACGGGCCCTCATTTCATCCAGACTTCCGCAGAACAACAGCTTGCCGTTATTAATTATTCCCACCCTGTCGCACAGCTTTTCCGCCACTTCCAGCACATGGGTAGAAAAAAACACCGTTTTGTTTTCGTCGGCATGCTGTCTCATCATTTCCTTTAGCATGAATGACGACTTAGGGTCTAGGCCGGTCATGGGCTCATCCATAATCCAGACAGGCGGATTGTGGAGCAACACACCTATCACCACTATCTTCTGCCTCATACCGTGGGAATAGCTTTGAAGTTTGTTGTCCAAAACCTTGAACATGCCGAATTTTTTGCTCAAGGTCTCTATCCTTTCCTTCCTGACATCCGAGGGTACATTATATAGATCACCCATAAAATTCAGGTATTCTATTCCCTTAAGCCTGAGGAATATATTGGGGTTATCGGGAACAAAACCGAACTGCCTTTTTGCTTCTATAGGTGATTTGGTAATATCAAAGCCGTTAACCTTGATGGCACCCTCATCCGGGTTTAGTATACCGGTGATCATTTTTATGGTGGTGGTTTTGCCGGCACCGTTAGGCCCCAAAAATCCGAATATTTCTCCGTCGTTAACTGTCAGGTTTAAATTATCCACCGCCTTTAAGTCGCCGGTATAGCTTTTGCTTACATTCAATATTTCAATCATATTCCCTTCTCCTTAAAAAATTGAATTTCGCCTTTTACATTTTTGGCTTTTATCTTTTGATTTCCCTTAGTTAAAATGGATTTTTGTTAAACAGCCTCCGAGATTTTATTATCCATACCATGGAAGCCGCTGTAAATATACCAATAAAAATATATGTTACCAGTATGCCGTACTTCAATGTTCCAAAATATCCTAACGGGAAGTTGAGGAGAAAATGGGCCAAAATTGCCAGGATGATATACCCCGGCCTTTTCTTTACTATCCCCAATACCACCAGGATAGAAAATGCTATATGGATGGGTAAGGTCAGCACCCTCTCGATACCCGCCATCAAGAACATATAGGACGGCACCTGTGTAAACTGCATCTTTACAGTATCTATTGACTGCTGCAGTCCAAAGGGAAGGTTGTTTAACTGCCCGGCATTTATCATCAACATTAAAACCAGGTTGGAGACATAAGTTAAGCCCACCAACAGAAGGGCCTCAACCCCGCCGTGGCCGATGCCGAAGGCGGCAGCATTTTCCCAGTCACCCCTGTCCTTCATAAAAAGTTTGAAGAATATGAACCGTCCCCCCTCTTCAAACAATGCAGCCGTTATCGCCAGGTAGGCAGAGTATAAAAGCAGGGGCCCTATAGCACCGGTAGTAAGTACCAGGGACGGAAAGGCGTTGTTTATCGTCTGCAACAGGGGTATCCTAATTACCATTTGAAATACTATAAAGGTCAGGACACCAAAAACTACCGTTGAAGCCTTGACCCTGTACCTTCTGCAAAACCATACGGCCAGCACTATGGGAAAAACCAGTGCAAGGATTATCGTTATTACGGAAAACGTGATGGTTAAACCGGGTACCATTATTAATTCCTCCTTGGCTCATTTTCTTATTATCCAGCCAGATTTACTATTCTTTTTCACATTTTATCATAATGCCTGGGAGGTGTCCAAACCAATAATCAAAAAATATTCTATAGGCTGCCAACAAAGACAGACCCAATTAATAAAAACAGCCCCTGCATCCCAAATAAGGATCGCAGAGGCTTGTTAAACCTATTTACCAGGGTTCAAAACCCATTGTCCACTATCATCCGCATTTTGAAAAACCGCAGCTCCTACATACCACGCACCCGCCTTCATGTTCAAGCTTACTGGAACACTCCGGACAGTATTTTAAAGTCTTGTCATTACGGGAATTCACCGGGAGGTATATACCACCGTTTTGCCGTTGGGGATGGGAACAAGTATCCTTTAGGGAACATAGGGAACAATTACCCAGACACCGGTGTTTGGGACTGGCGACCGGCGCTTCTCCCAGACTTATACTCGCCGCTTCGGTCTTTTCACATAGCTTTGACTGCACCACCTTTTCTATCACCCTGCCTATGGCATCGGGGCAGGACAGTACCTTGAGCCCGTTCTGGCGCAGGGTGGAATGACACCTGATTCCCTTTAGCTGTTCGATTATGGTGCTGACATCCATCCCCGATCTTAGGGCCATGGATACTAGCCTACTTGTGGCCTCCGATTGAGACGGGCATCCACCTGCCCTGCCTAGGTTTGTAAACACCTCGCATATTCCCTGGTCGTCACAGTTTACTGTAATATACAGGTTCCCGCAGCCTATCTTTACCTTCTCGGTAATACCCGATGTCACATTGGGCCGGGTTCTGGGCTTTAATCGTACCGGCTTATCATCATAAGGTCTTACACCGGTATCCTGAACAGGCTTTTTCTCCGTCTTAACCTGTCCCACGTTTAAAACCTGGGTTTCCCTGCTACCGTCCCTGTAAATGGTAACGCCTTTGCAACCGGTCTTATAGGCTAGCATATAAACCTCCCGGACATCGTCCTTTGTGGCCTCCCTAGGGAAATTAACGGTCTTGGACACGGCATTGTCAGTATATTTCTGGAAGGCGGCTTGTATCATCACATGATACTTGGGACTAACATCATGGGCCACCACGAATACATCTTTAATATGGGAAGGTATACCCTGCACATGGGCAAGGGAGCCTTTCTGGGCTATCTCCATCATCAGCTCTTCGGAATAAAAACCCTCTTTCTCAGCTATTCCCTTGAAATATGGATGGACCTCCATCAACTTGTCATTGTCCATTACGTTTCTGAAAAAGGAAATGGCAAAGAGTGGTTCCACACCGCTGGTAGCATTGCAGATTATACTTATGGTCCCGGTGGGGGCTATGGTAGTGGTTGTAGCATTCCTAAGCTTCAACCCCCTTTTGTGATATATGCTTTGGTCATACAAGGGGAAGGGACCCCTGTCCTGCGCCAACCGGGCAGACACCTCCTTGGATCTGTCCTGGATGAATTTCATCACCTTCTCGGCAATCGAAACCGCCCTGTCGGAGTTGTATGGTATACCCAGTTTAAACAGCATATCGGCAAAACCCATAACTCCAAGGCCTATCTTCCGGGTGCTCTTGGTCATCCTTTCTATCTGTTCCAAGGGGTATTTATTTGCATCTATGACATTATCCAGAAAATGTACTGCCGTTTCAACAGTCTGTCCCAGTTTATCGTAATCTATTTTATAGCCGTCCCCCACCTTTTTCAGCATCTTATCCAGGTTTATGGAACCCAGGTTACAGCTTTCGTAGGGCAGCAACGGCTGCTCGCCACATGGGTTAGTGCTTTCTATCTCACCTACTGACGGTACCACGTTATCCCTATTCAGCCGGTCCAGGAAAATTATACCCGGCTCGCCGTTATTCCAGGCCATTTCCACTATCATGTCAAAAACTTCCCTGGCCTTTAAGGTATTCACCACCTTGTGGTCATGGGGGTTTATAAGGTCGTAGGTGTCATCCCTTTCGACGGCCTTCATAAACTTTTCCGTTATACCGATGCTGATATTGAAATTTGTTATATCAGCATTGTTCTTTTTACATTGTATGAATTCCAGGATATCGGGATGATCCACCCTAAGAATGCCCATATTGGCACCCCGTCGGGTACCGCCCTGTTTGACCGCCTCGGTTGCCGCATTGAATACCTTCATAAAGCTAACCGGTCCACTGGCCACTCCACCGGTGGATTTGACAGATGAACCCTTGGGACGGAGCCTTGAGAAACTAAACCCGGTGCCACCGCCGCTCTTATGTATCAAAGCAGCGTTCTTGACGGCATCAAATATATCCTCCATGGAATCGTTGATGGGCAGTACAAAACATGCCGATAGCTGCCCAAGGGCCCTGCCCGCGTTCATAAGGGTGGGCGAATTGGGCATAAATTCCCTATTGACCATCACATCATAAAACAAACGGGTGGTTTTGTCCAAATCGGCCTCCTTGTTATATATCTTATCAACCTGTGCCACATGCCGGGCAACCCTGGTAAACATCTCCTCTATGGACTCTATAATATTGCCCTTTTCATCCTTGGCCAGGTACCTTCTCTCCAAAACCTTAACAGCATTTTCAGTAAAGTTCATTGCCGCACCTCCATCAATATTTTGTGTCATGCATATACTCAGTACACTATATATTGTATCGCATCATGATATTTTGTCAAAAGACTGAAGGACTATTTTTCTGGAAAAATAGTCCTTCAGTCTTTTCTTATGGATTATTTTATCACTTTGCTGTACTTCTTACTTTATTTGATTAAAATCTACAAAGGTTGCACAACCCTTTTTAATATACAGTTCTTTATATTAAACTAACAATCAATATTGATGTAAGTAATACCTATAACAAGTATTCTATTAAAATCATGGCTAAAAATCCTGCGATAACGCCAAAGGTAGCCTCGGTCTCATGGCCATGACTATGACACTCGGGAATCAGTTCATCGGAAACCACATATATCATTGCCCCTCCTGCGAAGGCCAGGCCAAAGGGCAAAATTGCCTGGGATATAGACATTAGGCTTATACCGATTATTGCGGCCACCGGCTCCACAAGTCCCGACAGGGCGGTAATTATCAAACTTTTTGTCCTGGACAGACCGGCCTTTCTTAAAGGCGCGGCTACTGCCAGGCCTTCAGGTATATTATGAATGGCTATCGCAATAGCCAGTATCAAGCCTAAATTGTCTTTGCCCGATCCGAAGCCTACACCCACCGACAGTCCTTCGGGGAAGTTATGAATGGCTATGGCTGCCGCCATCAAAATTCCCCGTCTCATGCTCAGGCCTTTTTCGTCGCCATTACTGGAGAAATGGGGATGGAGGTGGGGTATGGCCTTTTCTACTAAAAAAATGAATAGGGCCGACAAAATTATTCCGGTTATTACAGGCATTATTCCCCCTTCTCGAAGGGCCGGCAGTATCAAGCTAAAAGTGGCCGCCGCCAGCATTATACCGGCTGCAAAGCCCAATAATGCATCATATACCCTGTGGGGAATATTCTTAAAAATAATTACGGGTATGGCACCTAAGCCGGTAGCAAGACCGGCTATCAGACTGACCGATAATACCTCTAACATGCTTATCCTCCTTTTACCCATGCTTTTTGGGAATATATTGGGAATATATATAGTATTATAAACATGTGTAAAAAAATAACACAACAATATTTAAAGGATTCATTTATATTCATAGGAAAGTTTTAAACAAATTATCTAGTTACAGCACCGTCGGTTGACTTAAAAAATTTTAAGTAATAAAATCTAGGTAACAAAACTACGGAGGTAGTTTGACATGAAGGCCTATGAATATCTGAAAGATTTATGTGAATTCCAGCATCGGGGCTCCGCTACACACAACGAGCAAAGGGCTGGTGAATACATTGCTCAACAAATGGACAGACTGGGCTATAAGGTTAGGTTCCAGAACTTTTCTGCGCCCAGGGATAGGTTATATGCCTATATAGCAGAAATAGGCATAATAGTCCTATTGATTGGTATAGTTTCCTTATTCATACCCAACCCAATAATACCGGCTATACTATTAATCCTACCCATAGTAATGCTGATACTGGAAGTAAAGGGTTCCTTAAAGGAATTGGACTTTCTGCCTAAATACCCCTCCCAAAACGTGATGGCATATAATACCCTGGACGTGAACAAAAAAACCATTGTGGTGTCCGGGCATTATGATACCCAAAAGGCAAGCATCCTTTTCTCACCATCCTTTGCGGGAGTTGTACCTATATTTTTTAATATTATCTATGCCTGCCTGGGAATTATTATTCTAACAGTAATACTAGCCATTTTCCTGCCTATATCACTTAACGGTATATTAAATGCCATCAAGATCCCAGCCCTTGCAATTATTGGGACGGGAATAGTTTTTATGCTCTACTGCAACCATAGCGGTAGCTATACCAACGGTGCCAATGACAACGGTACCGGGACGGCTCTGGCCATGGCCATGGCAGACAGGATAAGCCAAGACCCTGAAGGTTACCGTAACATAAATACGGTGTTTCTATTCACCGGCTGCGAAGAAGTAGGCTCCAAGGGTATGAAGGCCTTTATCAAGGAATACAATGAAAGGCTGAACAGGGACAATACCTATTTCCTGATACTGGACAACATAGGCAGTGGAAGGATCACCTACCTGGAAGGGGAGGGCATGCTGATATACAGGCGATATGATCAACAACTTAAAAAATTGGCTAAGGACATGAAGGAAAAATATCCTGATAGGGTACAGGTGCAAAAAAATTTGCTGCTACCCACCGATTCCTTACCGCTGCTGAACTTAGGGTATAGCACCATAACCTTTTTGGGAAAGGATGAAAAGGGTAACATCGCTAACTACCATTGGCACGCCGATACCCTGGATAAAATAGACAGCAAGTTTTTTAACTTTTGCGAGGACTTCTTTATGGAATACTATTATAAAATGATAAAGGAACTATAAGAGGTATTGATATTGGAAAAACACTGTTCATCCTTAGAAGACATTGTAAAAAGGTGTGCCCTTAGGGCGGGTTTGGACCTGTGCGGCATAGCTCCCGCCCATCCTTTGACAGACATAAAGGATATACTGTTTAAAAGACGACAGATGGGCTATACAACCCCCTTTGAACACAGGGACATAGACTTAAGATGCTACCCCGAAAGACTTATGGCCAATGTTAGATCCATAATCGTTGTTGCCAAGGGCTATAACGTTCCTTCCAGCAAAAGGCCATCCGGTGCCCCCCACCATCCCACCGGCAGGTTTTCCAAGATATCCCGTGGCAGGGACTACCACCTGGTGATGAAGGGAAAGGTAGAACTCATGATTGAAAAACTGTTGGGATATATAACCTTTGATTATAAGTACTATGTAGATACCGGCCCGCTGCCCGAAAAGGAACTGGCCAGGAAGGCTGGCATAGGCTGGTTTGGTAAGAACAATCTGATTATTAACGAAAAACTGGGTAGTTTCATGGTACTGGGACATATCCTGACCGACTTGCCTTTAAGGGCCGATAAGGCAGCCGTCAACCGCTGCGGCAATTGCGACAGATGCATAAGGGCCTGTCCCACCGGTGCCATTGTATCCCCCCATACGGTGAACTGCAGTAAATGCCTGGCTTACTTAACTCAAGCCAAAGACAATATTCCGCCGGAGCTTTTGGATAAATTCGGCAATCTGTTATACGGCTGCGACCTGTGTCAGGATGCATGCCCCTATAATAAAAAGGCTTGGAAGAACAGTGACCGGGATTTTATGGCGGATGAATGGACCCTGGACCCTGAATTGGAGGCCATCCTCAACCTGACGGACAAAGAATTTAAGGAAGTCTTCGGTCATAAGGCCTGCGGCTGGCGGGGGATTAATACTTTAAAACGCAATGCTATAATAGCCCTGGGTAATTCCAGGCACCCCCAAGCCCTTGAAATACTTAAAAGGCTACGCAATAGTAACCCCCCTCGGCATCTCATGCCATATATTGATTGGGCTGTAAATAAATGTTTCACGTGGAATAACAATATATAACCCTATTCAGCGATGCCATAACGCCCAGTTCCCATATCTTTAAACAAAAATATTCTAGGGGGATAATAGGTTAACAGTGAAAAAATAGCGATTATTAAAATAAGAGCAGCAACTGACACCCATTTTATTGTATTGTTCCTGACTTTCATAATCATAATCCTCCAGCTCGTTAATTGAGCTGCTGCCACCGCTATAACCATGATGAGAATATCCAGCACCAATATATGCCGCCCCAAAAGGGCGGTATATCCATAGAATAACAATGGTATAATGATTACAATTAAATAAAGGGATAAGGTTTTAGCTGTTAAAAATCCTGTATTATACCTAAAACCTGATAAATACTCTACAACGGCATAAAAAAACGCCGCCCAAAATACTATTTTCATATGCTCCCAAACCGATTCATTAACCGCACCTATAATGCCTATCGGTTCAAAGCCGCCGCTCCATTCAAATATAAAATGAAACAAAGAAGCTATACCACAGATAACACCTATACCTATCATTTCCCATATAAAAGCGGTCCGACTGTCCTTCATATTAAAAAAACCTCCATCCATAATAACACTAATTATGGACAAATTTAATTATATTAATACCATACGAAAAGCATATATTAAATGATATACAAAAACTGTAATTAGGTGTAAAATTATCTTAAGACAATAATACCGATATCTAGGGGTTTATAATCGTAACTTTTTTAGTAAACCCCTACAAAAATTTTTTATCAAGGGGGAAAAAGTATGAATTATACTATTTTAGGGAACAATTTCCCGGCGGTGGAAGTAACTTTACAGGCTGGAGAAGGGATTACCTCCCAAAGCGGCGGTATGGCATGGATGACACAAAACATAGAAATGGATACCAAGATGAAGGGCGGGCTTAAGAAGGGCCTGGGCAGGATGTTCTCGGGGGATTCCATGTTCATGGTTACCTACACATGCACGGAAGGTGAAGGCATGATAACCTTCGCTTCAACCTTTGCAGGCGAGATTAAGGTATTAGAACTTCAAGAGGGTCAGTCGATAATATGCCAGAAGAATTCTTTTCTGGCCGCCCAGGATTCCGTAGAACTGTCGGTCCATTACAAAAAGAGCCTGGGCACGGGTTTCTTTGGCGGCGAAGGGTTTATCATGCAAAGATTAACGGGCCCGGGCATAGCCTTCGTAGAAATAGACGGTGCAGCGATAGAGTACGAACTGGCACCCGGCCAGGTACTCAAGGTAGATACCGGGTATGTAGCCATGTATGAAGAAACCGTATCCATGGATATAACCAGGGTTAAGGGCTTCAAAAACGTCCTCTTCGGCGGTGAGGGAATGTTCCTAACCACCCTGACCGGACCGGGCAGGGTATGGCTCCAGACAATGCCCTTTGCCAACTTCGCCGAAAAGATCATCGCAAAAGTACCCCGTAACGGTTAGATAACAAAACCCTTGTATCCGAAAAAACACCTGTGGCAGTATTCCATGTCGGTATATTGTTATATCTCTATACCAGTTTTATTATTTCTGGATATAATTCTCTGCTGGATATCCCTGACCTTTTCCTTATCAAGATCATATTTGAGGTATGAAAACAGGGCCAAAGCAAAACTTATAATACTACCGATGGGCAGTATTAAACCAAGGGATAATGCCGTGGTTTCCGATTGAACCGGCAAGCTTGCATCGAACTTAATTATGTCCAGCAGCAGCCCCAGCATAAAGATGGCCGCCGATTGGGATAGCTTATATCCCAGGGTCATGCACCCGTAATAAATGCCTTCACGCCTCATCCCGGTGTTGAGCTCTTCC
>JBMNSO010000033.1:0-15642 GCA_050945235.1 Mahellales bacterium | reverse complement strand
AGCCACGGGGATAGTAAGAAGAATTGATGACCTGGGAAGGGTAGTTATTCCCAAGGAAATTCGAAGGACCCTTAGGATACGAGAGGGGGATCCCCTTGAAATATTTACCGACAGGGAAGGCGAGGTAATTCTAAAAAAATATTCACCCATTGGTGAACTAAGTGACTTCGCGAAGGAATATACAGAATCATTACATCAGTCAATTGGCCATATTTGTTGTGTTGCCGATAAAGATAATATAATTGCGGTTTCGGGAGCTCCTAAAAAGGAGTTTTTAGAAAAACCTATAAGCTCTGATTTGGAAAAGGTAATTGAAGAAAAGAAAACCGTAGTTGTAAATAAGAATGAAGAGGGAAGATACTACTCAATTTCTGCTGATGAGGGAGATTCTGACAGATATACTTCGGAAGTAATTGCACCTATAGTGGCCGAGGGTGATCCTATAGGAGCAGTGATATTATTATCAAAGGATCCTGATACTAAAATGGGCAATCTGGAAGTAAAGGTTGCCGAAAAAGCTGCATGATTTTTAGGTAAACAGATGGAACAATAATCTATAGAAGTGCTGTCAAATACGACAGCACTTTTTAATTCTATTATATACTCAATTACATAACAAGTAGCCCGACGGACTCTTTAATCGATAATTACTATCAATTTGACTATATAGCGCCTTTTCCTTGAATTAAATATTTGGTATAATATAGTGTATTGTGAATAACATAGAATAATGTATAATATCTGGAGGGTAGTAATTTATGGGCAGAAAGTCTTTTGTTAAAGGTGCCGTTATACTAGGTGCCGCAGGTATAGTAGGTAAGTTTATTGGTGCCTTTTTCAGAATCCCCTTGGCCAATATAATTGAGCCAGAGGGTATAGGTTTATATCAAATGGCTTATCCGGTATATATTGCCCTATTAACAATTTCTACAGCTGGGCTGCCTACAGCTATCGCAAAGATGGTTGCTGAAAACATTGCGTTAGGTCAAAACAGGGAAGCCCATAGAATCTTCCAGATATCCTTTAAAATGCTCGCCATATTAGGAATAACGGCTACCATAATCCTGGCCGCGGTAACGCCGTTATTCGCCATGTTTATACAGAATAACAAAGTTATATTTCCATTATTAAGCATAGCCCCTGCACTATTTTTTGTATCGGTTATGTCTGCATACAGGGGTTATTTCCAAGGAATGCAAATGATGGGTCCCACGGCGGTTACGCAGATTACTGAACAGATTGCAAAACTTATTTTCGGCTTAATGTTAGCTTCCCTACTGATTGATAAAGGCGTGGAATATGGAGCCATGGGGGCTATCATTGGCGTGACCCTAAGCGAGGTTATAGCCCTGGGGGTTATTATTTATATATACAATAGGCATAAATCTGCGATAGAATATGGTATCCGAACCAGCCCCAGACTAAAATATATACCCAGTTCCCGCAGCATAGTGTCCCAGCTGGTAAAGATAGCCATACCCATTACCTTGGGAGCGTCGGTCATACCTTTGGTTAACATGGTAGACCTGGTAATAATCCCACGACGTCTGGTTTCCATTGGATATGTTACTGAAAGGGCAACGGAGATGTACGGTTATTTAACGGGTTATGCCAATGTATTTATTAATTTTCCACAGGTTGTAACTTTAGCCTTGGCTGTCAGTTTAGTTCCCGCTATTTCCGAATCAGCAGTACTAAAAGAATACAAAACGGTAAGACAAAAGTCCATAACCGGTATACGGTTGGCAATATTGTTCGGTTTACCGTCGGCCGTTGGGCTGTCCATACTGGCAGCACCGGTAATAAGGCTTCTTTATGGCAGCCTTACGGAGAACGAAGTATCTGCAATTGCAAGGGTACTGTCGGTGGTATCCTTTAGTTTGGTGTTTTTGACTCTCAACCAGACTATAACCGCTATTTTGCAGGGGGTTAACAGAATAGTGCTGCCTGTTAGAAATATGTTGATAGGAGCCTTGGCAAAGTCCATAACCAATTATTTCTTAGTTGGTATACCGTCATTGAACATCCTGGGCGCAGCCTTTGGTACTATTATTTGTTATGGTGTTGCTGCCAGTTTAAATTTTGCCGCCGTTAAAAAGTATACCCATATACAGTTCAAGGTTATGGATTTTATAGTTAAACCCGTTGTTTCTGTGATTATAATGGCTTTGTCGGTAATCTATAGCTATAATTGGATTATTGATAAAACAGGAAGAAACAGTATAGGTGTAGCAGGGTCAATTTTAATAGGAATAGTAGTGTATCTATTAATGCTGTTGATTATTGGCGCATTAAAACAGGATGATTTTGAAATAATCCCTGGTGGTGGAATCCTGGGTAAGGTCCTTACAAAGTTGGGTATACTTAAAAATAGGAAGGTGTAAGCATGGAATCGTTGATTACAATAATAGACGTAGATAATATAAAGGATTATAGTAAGTTTAACCACGGATTGCCCAATGACGAATGTATTATTGCATCGCCTTTTGTAGACATTGATAACCTGCCTGATAGCTTGGCAGATCTGAAGGATAGAATATGGGAGCAAAAAATAGATCTGAATAATAAAGCTGCCTTGAAGATTCTAACGAATTATAGTAAAAAACACAACTCCGTTACCCTGCTTATTAATAGCCAAGATTTAAAAGCCTTGGTAAGGAGATTATTGGATGATAATACTGAATATTCATTACATACTTTGGAATTAATAGATGGATCCTTTATTGAGATATGGGGCTTTCTAAGTCCCTGTAGTTTCTTTAATGATAAGGACATGAGAAAAATAGAGCACATCGATGGTCAACATACCAATATTATTTGTGTGTCACAATCGGAAATTTTAGGGGATTTACAAAAAACGCTCTTTAAAACATATAAAAATAATGTAAAAGTACTATTGCTATGGGCCTTGGCACCCAATAAAATTAAAATAAAAAAGACATGCCTGAATAATTTAGAACAATTTGGAAATATTAATAATCAGGCTTACATAATCATTCCCAATACCGATATCAGAGAGCTCAATGGTTATACCTTTGATAATTTGGTTTCGATTATGAAGGCACTCAGGGGAGAAAATGGTTGCCCCTGGGACAAGCAGCAAACCCATGATAGCTTAAAACAATATTTGGTTGAAGAAACTTATGAGGTTTTGGAAGCCATTGACAATAAAAATGACGAAAGAATATATGATGAGCTGGGGGACCTATTACTTCAAATAGTGTTCCATGCACAGATTGCCTCTGAACAGGGCAGGTTTACCTGGCGTCATGTGGTTACGGCAATTTGCAATAAGATGATAAACCGTCACACCCATATATTTGGAGAGGCACAGTTGGAGACTGCCCAGCAGGTGCTGCATAATTGGGAAAAGCTAAAGAAACAGGAGAAAGGAATAAAAACCCATACCCAAGTGCTAAAGGATATACCGAGAAATTTACCTGCTTTAATGCGAAGTTACAAAGTTCAGCATAAAGCGTCACTGGTTGGTTTCGATTGGGATAAAGCAGAAGATGCCATAGACAAGATTGATGAGGAATTAAGGGAGCTAAAAAGTGTATATTTTCAAGGAAATTATGGAAAAATAAGTGAAGAAATAGGTGATTTATTGTTTGCAGTTGTTAATGTAGCAAGGTTTGCCAGAATTGAGCCGGAGCTTGCACTGACCGATGCCATAAATAAATTCATACGAAGATTTGCATATATAGAGAAAAAAGCTACTGAGAGCAAAAGGAAACTGGATCAAATGAATGTTGAGGAGATGGATTTTCTATGGAATCAGTATAAAAACCTCTATGAGAATAAAACTAAAGAATGAGCCATATGGCAAAGAAGCCTAAAAATATAAAAAAATAATTTTTTTTGGCAAAAAGAAGGAATTTTAAGAAAAATAGCGAATATGCTATAGGAATTGATTTAAAGGAGGTAACAAGAGTGAACAAGGCTGAATTAATTGCTAGTATTGCAGAAAAAAGTGACTTAACCAAGAAAGATGCCGAAAAAGCATTAAATGCTTTCGTGGCAAGCATTCAAGAAGCATTGGCACAGAATGATAAAGTCCAACTAGTGGGTTTTGGTACCTTTGAAGTAAGAGAAAGGGCTGAAAGGAGAGGTAGGAATCCCCAGACCAGGGAAGAGATAGTTATTCCTGCCTCGAAGGCGCCAGTATTTAAGGCTGGAAAAGCACTAAAAGACGCAGTTAACTAATTTATTAAAAAGCCAGGCTCAGGCCTGGCTTTTTAATATTGATACCAATTTTAATCATAATGGGGGAAGTATGAGATTAGATAAATTTTTGAAGGTTTCCAGGTTAATAAAAAGAAGGACAGTAGCAAAGGAGGCATGCAGCCTGGGCAAAGTAAGAATCAATGGGAAGACGGCAAAGCCCGGTAGTGAAGTTAAAATAGGCGATATCTTAGAAATAGAATTTGGCGATCAATTGGATAGGTATGAAGTGCTAAATATCAATGAGTTCGTAAAAAAGGACGAGGCAGCAAAATTATATAAAAAGGTGTAGTCATAATAACCTGCTGGTTTCCACCAATTGCATATTTAATTGACCATAATTAGCAAATAATATGGATAGAGAAACTAGGAGGTATGACTATGACGAAAAAAATTATTAAATTGGTCGCCCTGTGTACAATTTTGATTTTAGTTCTATCATCCATTGGCTGTAGGGCAAAAAGGGCGCCGGTTCCACCTGAGCAACAACAGGATGTTAAGCCTGATATTCCCGAACAAATACGGCGTGGCCCTAATCAAGAGCCAAGGCTTAAGGTATACTTGACCGATGAGAAAACCGTTAAGGAAATGAACTTTGAGGAATACCTATATGGGGTTGTGGCAGGGGAGATGAAGAACACATGGCCGGAGGAAGCACTAGCCGCCCAGGCAATAATTGCCAGAACCTTTGTACTAAATTTCGTGTCCGAAAAGGGAGGGTCGAAATACCAAGATGCCGATATATCTTCAGATATTGAAGAGGCCCAGGCATGGAATGCGGAGGAAGTGAACGACAGGGTAAAAAAGGCTGTAAACGATACCCGAGGGGAGGCTATAGTTTATAACAACAAATTTATAAATGCATGGTTTCATGCCCATGCCGGGGGGAAAACCGCTACAGCTAAGGAAGGATTAAATTTTCAGGATCAGGAACCTCCCTATATCCATGTGGTTGATTCTCCGGATTCCCCTGAGGCGCCTGAAGAGGATAGCAATTGGAGTGCCGAATACACAAAACAAGAGATAATAAATGCCCTGAACGCAAAGGGTTTGCAAGTCGAGGATTTTGGTGGAATTACAATATCCCAAAGGGGACCATCCGGCAGGGCAACGATGATAAAGTTTGGAGAAGAGGAGCATCCAGCTGCTGAAGTGCGCCTTGCATTGGACAGCACAAAGATGAAATCAACTTTAATTGATGAGATATCATTGCAGGGTGACAAAGTAGTTATCAGGGGCAGGGGATACGGTCATGGGGTGGGAATGTCCCAATGGGGGGCCTTTGCAATGGCCAAACAAGGAAAGAGTAGTGAAGATATAATAAACCATTATTTTAAAAATGTAAGAGTGGTTAAGATGTGGGAATAAAGAGCCGTTAGGCTCTTTATTTTTTGTAATAAATATTGTGATACATGCATACATATCTAGAAAGAAGAATGGAGGTGGGGAAAATGGCAAGGGAGATGGAAGATAAAAGAATTAATAGGTCCAAGGCCCATAGTATCTTTATAGAGAACCGGGAAAAGATTACAATTAATGGTGTGGAAGATGTAGAGAGCTTCAATGCTGAAATGGTCATCTTGGCCCTTGAGGATGGTTTTCTGGCTGTGAAGGGTGATGATTTACATATTAATAAGCTAAATCTCGATGAGGGTCAACTGATAGTGGAGGGACTGATAATTGCAATCGACTATAGTGACGGTGAAGGACTGGGAGGTCAAGGCGGAGGTTTATTCGGCAAACTCTTTAAATAGTAGTTTTTATTATATATGGGGACAAGCAAAACCATGGCTTCAGGGGGCTTATTATGGATAGTGAGACAATAAACCAAACAATAGTATTTGGCTATATCGTAGTATGCGGCGGGATAGTAGGTATGGCATTTGATATCTACAGGTTTTTTAAGATAAAATGGGCGTTTAATAAGATAATAACCGGATTTATTGATTTATTGTTTTGCATGGCTGCTGCATTATTGTTTTTTTATATTATATATCATATTAACTATGGACAAGTAAGGGGTTATATAATAATAGGGTTTATAATTGGCTGGGTATTATATAAGCTTACCATAAGCAAACCCGTGGTAATTATTCTCGAATTCCTTTATAATATCGTATGTACGATAATAAGGCAAATAATGCGGGTAGTTATATGGCCAATAAGACCATGGCTTGTATTGTTTAAACCCAAAGATAATAAAACCAACGGAAAAAATCAGCGAAAAAAACCTAGTCATTCCAAGGGCTTGTTCAGTTTCTTTTTTAATAAAAGAAAGACTATATAAAGTTTGATATAAAATTCTATAAAAAAAAGGATATTAATAAGTTATGTCGAATATAAATCAAGTACAGCATTATAATTAGGATAGAATACAGTATTATATAGGGATGAGGAGATATTCATGACTAGGTATAGGATGAAACCTCGGCTAAAGGTATTCATATTATTGATGATAGTTTTAGCAGTGGCTTCCACACTTATAACCCAGGAGCTGGAATTGAACAGGTTAAATAAAGACAAAGCAGAAATAATAAGCAAAATTAATGATCTAAAGGATGACAATGAATATATCCAACAGCAGATAGATGCGGCAGATACCGATGAATTTGTGGAGAATGTAGCCCGTGAGAAACTGGGTATGGTTAAGCAAGGCGAAATAAAGTACATGCCTGTTCAATAACCATAAGTATTACATTGACACAAAAAATACGGCTAATATATAATATAGTATAGTCTTTTTTGCCCTGCTAAGGGAAATAAATAAATGTAAAAAATCAAAGGAGGATTACCCATTAATATGCCGGTGGAGGTAGGTAAAATAATCGAAGGTGTGGTTTCTGGAATTACTAGTTTTGGTGCCTTTATTCAGCTTCCGGAAGGTAAGACAGGAATGGTGCATATATCAGAAGTAGCTGACAGTTATGTAAAGGACATTCATATGCACTTAAAGGAAAAGGACAGGGTAAAGGTTAAAGTACTATCCGTCGACAATAACGGTAAGATTAGTTTATCCATTAGAAAGGCCAATGAAAGGAAGGCCTTTCAAGAAAGGAAGAGTTCAAATCCTGTTGAATTCAACTGGGACTCCAACAGACATGGATCAGACAACTTATCTTTTGAGGACAGACTTTCCAAGTTCTTTAAAGACAGTGAAGAGAAATTGCAAGACATTAAAAGAAACAGGGAAGCAAAAAGAGGAGGGGGCTTTTCTCGTCGAAGTAGTGAACAATATTAGTTAAATGAAATAAACAAGCATTTCACACAGTGAAATGCTTTTAAATTTCTGAGCTGTAAAAGGAGAATGTTTGTGAGAATAGCGGTAATAGATATTGGAAACAATTCCGTAAGGATACTTGTAGCCGAAACATTTAAAGATCATTTTAAGCGCTTGTATAAACAAGCCAGCGTAACGAGAATAGGTCAAGGAGTACGGGATAATGGTTTTATAACAGAAAGCGCCATGGATAGAACAATAAAGGTCATCGATGGGATGGTAAGGATAGCTTCGGTTTACAGGGTAGATGAAATAAGTTGTATTGCCACAAGCCCGTTAAGGGATGCCCAAAACGCCCAGGATTTTATTCATATATGTAAAAATCATTTTGGTATAAATGTTAATACCATATCCGGGCAACAGGAGGCTGCTCTGTCTTATTTAGGTGCTGTGGGCTTAACGAGTGATGATAAAAAGTACACAATTATTGATATTGGAGGCGGTAGTACCGAAATAGTCTTTGGAAAAGGTAATGGTATTATTTCAGCAAGTAGCTATAATATAGGTGCCGTTAAGTTGAAAGAAACCTTTAATCCCAAGTATCCGGTTGACCAATGCAGAGTGATGGAAATGAACGGGTATTTGGATGAAGTATTTGCCGGTATTAAAGGATATGGGATAATGGGAGACGCATGTATCGGAGTTGGCGGTACTGTTACCAGTCTGGCAGCATTGGACCAAGGGCTTACTGTTTATGACAGCAGGTTGATTAACGATTATCGCATTTCCTTTGATAGGGTGGTGCAGATAGGTGATTATTTATTAAATACCACCTTGGAGCAAAAGAAAGCAATTAAGAGTATGCAAAGGGGAAGAGCGGATATAATAGCCCCGGGCACTCTTATTCTAAGGTATCTTATGAAAAAAATGGATATATCGGACTTAATAATAAGGGACTACGATAGCTTGGAAGGATATATAATCAAAAACTATATGTTTGATAGTAATATTGAGGATAAGTGACTATTGGGGAATTAGAAGGGGATAGTTTTAAAAATAATCGATAAAAGAGAATAATAACTATTGACTCAAAGTATCCTTTATTATAAAATAATATTTGTCGCCGAGATTACAGTTCGCCGGAGTGGCGGAACTGGCAGACGCACAGGACTTAAAATCCTGCGGTCCCTTAAGACCGTACCGGTTCGATTCCGGTCTCCGGCACCAAGTAGTGCCTATAACGTCGCGGGGTAGAGCAGTCAGGTAGCTCGTCGGGCTCATAACCCGGAGGTCGGGGGTTCAAATCCCTCCCCCGCAACCAATAAAAAAAGAATTGTGGCGGCGTAGCTCAGTTGGCTAGAGCATGCGGTTCATACCCGCAGTGTCAGCGGTTCAAATCCGTTCGCCGCTACCAAGATAACCTGGCCCCTTGGTCAAGCGGTTAAGACACCGCCCTTTCACGGCGGTAACAGGGGTTCGAGTCCCCTAGGGGTCACCATTTTAATAGATAGAAGTTGGAGTTTGGAAGTTGACTTTTTTCTAATATCTAAATACTTGATATCTAACTTCTAGAAAGTGGGCGCATAGCTCAGCTGGGAGAGCACCTGCCTTACAAGCAGGGGGTCATAGGTTCGAGCCCTATTGTGCCCACCAATGACAAAAAAAACCAGGTAGTACCTGGTTTTTTTTGTTTTATAACTAAAGTTGAAGTATACCCACCTACCCAACTATTGTTAGCTTTATGTCTATATAAGTTATTTATATGGGAATGATTTAGGATTTTGTCACAAACTTTTTATTAACCGCTACTTATAATGACAAATAATTCGGCTTAGTTTTGGTATAATGCTATTGCTGCTTGATTTTAATACTATAGGTGGTGGTTGTATGTTCAATAAAGGACAAGCCTTAGCATACAAAAATCCTGCAAACAAATCTGTAAAAAAGGTTTCACCTAACAGGATGATGGTATCTAATAACGTTAAATTATCGATCCTGCTTGTCTTTATCTTTTTTTTGACGAGGGCTTCTTTTTTTGACGGGCTTTATCCCTTCGGTTTTGCTCTATGGTGTGGATTATTGATGGTAAATAGAGGATATATGTCCACAGGATTTCTGGTTGTTTTGGGGCTGATGTCAACGGGTATAGACCTGCGTATAATAAAATATGGTGTTCCCATGGTGTTAATGTCTTTATTAATTAGCAAAAATTTTATAGATATTAAAAAGAAAAAACTATATTTGACCTGTGTTTTTTTATCGTTTTTTTTACCTTCCTTTATCAAGCTTTTAACCCAGGGCGTATATTATTACGATTTTTCCCTTTTGCTATTAGAAGGGCTTAGCATACCAATGCTGGCATATTTATTCGAAAAGGGATGCTATATATTTATTTCCAAATCGAAGCGTAAAATATTGACCACAGAGGAACTGATATCCATAGGCAGTATTATTGTATTGTTTGTTTGTGGTTTTTTTGACGTATATTTGTTGGGTGTATCTACCAAGAATGTCTTGGGTTTGATTATGGTATTGCTCTTTTCCTATATTGGTGGCCCAGGAATAGGGACGGTAATTGGTATTTTAGTAGGGTTGACCATGACCCTTAGTAGTGCCAGCCCATATCCCATTATCATTGTAAACTATGGCATTTCAGCGATGATGGCTGGCCTGTTCAGAGGTTTGGGGAGAATAAGCAGTGGTATTAGCTTTTTATTGGCCAATGCAGTTATTACCTTTTACATCAATAGATCCACCAGCGTAATAATATCCATTGAAGAAATAATTGTTGCATCTGTAGTGTTATTGTTAATACCTAAGGTGTTTATTGACCATATAAGACAATACACAGATATATCCATGTATAGGAAGTATATGGAGAATATCTATAGCAAAGAGATCAAAGATTTGACTATAAATCAATTAAAGGAATACTCCAGGGTTTTTGCGGAGTTAGCCAGAACCTTTAAGAAAATTGGTGGAGGCAAAATCAGGGGCAATCAAGATGTTACGGGCTTTTTAAACCATGTGGTTGAAAAGGTGTGCAGTCAATGTGCATTATTTAATACTTGCTGGCAAAAGGATTTTTATAATACATATAATATCTTTTTTGAGATTCTTGAAAGGTTGGAGACCAATGGAAATGTTGACAAAGTCACAATACCCGTTCATTTAATAAAAAAATGTATAAAGATAGATGACATAATAAGGCAAATGAATATAACCTATGAACTATATACCCTTAATCATAAGTGGAAGACGAGATTAAGTGAGAGTAAGGAGCTGGTAGCCCAACAATTGGAGGGCATAGCCCGTTCAATCGACGAGCTTGCGGCCGAGGTTAGTATGGATATCACTTTTAAGGAAGATATTTCTGAGGCACTATACTTTGCCATGGATAGGGCGGGAATAGCAGTAGATAGTATTATCGTTGGAGAAAATAAGGATGGCAAGCTGGAGATAACATTAACCCCAATCCATTGCAAAGGAACGTACAGGTCGTGTATAAGCTATATAGAAGACACGGTATCCAAGGTAATAGGTAAGAAAGTGGTATGTAAAAATGACTGCAGGCAACCGACCAAAATTAAGCATCGATGCGTTTTGCGGCTGTATGAAACCGATAGGTTCAAGGTAGTAACGGGTATATCCAGGAGAAGTAAGCTTAAGGACAATATTTCCGGAGACAGTTATTCCTTTGGTTATATACGAAACGGCAAATATATGTTGGTTCTTAGTGATGGAATGGGTACCGGACTTAAAGCCAGTGCACAAAGCGAAGCCACCATCAACTTGATAGAACAGTTTATGGAGGCAGGGTTTGGGAAGGATATAACCATAAAGACCATAAACTCTGCATTATTACTAAGAAACAATGACGATAGTTTTGCTACGGCGGATATCTGCTTTATCGATTTGGTGGACGGAGTAGGAGAATTTGTCAAGATAGGGGCGCCGCCGTCCTTTATAAAGCGCAGGGATGGTGTAGAGCTAATAAAGGCTTCTACTCTACCCATTGGCATACTCGTAGATATCGACGTCAAGAATTTTTGCAAAAAGGTGAAGGGCGATGATTTTATAATCATGATGACCGATGGTGTGCTAGAAGCCAACAAGAACTATTCGGATACCGAAGGCTGGATAAAAAAAGTGCTTATGGATATAGAAACAAAAAACCCCCAGGAAATGTCGGAGATTATAATGGATATGGCCATTCAGAGCTGCGGCGGTAATCTGGAGGATGATATGACCGTTATGGTAGCAAGAATTTTAGAATGCTGAGGACTGACCCTTTCAGTCCTATTTTTATGTGGATATTATTGAATATATCCACATGTTTTGGTAGAATTATATGAAATACTTTTTTATTGTCCATGGCTTTGGGCTTATAAGTAGGCTTGGATGGGTTTAATTATGATAGAAAAAGTTAAGAAAACCATAGACAGATATAGTTTGATCCAATCCGGGGATCGGATTGTGGTAGGCGTGTCCGGGGGGCCGGACTCCATGTGCCTGTTGCATATACTAAAACGCCTGCAAAATGAATACGATATTTTTATTGTGGTGGCCCATGTGGATCATGGTATAAGGGGAGAACAATCCAGAAGGGATGCTGATTTCGTTGAATACCATGCTCGCAAGATGGGCTTTGATTTCTATTTGCATAAACAGGACGTGGGGGTTTTGGCAAGAAATAAGGGCATTTCTCTGGAACTGGCAGGAAGGGAAGTAAGATATTTCTTCTTTAACGATGTCCTCAAGAAGATTGGCGGTAACAAGGTGGCTACAGCCCATAACAAGAATGATAACTGTGAAACCATGTTGTTTAATTTTATGAGGGGGACAGGTGCGGAGGGTCTTACCGGGATTAAACCTATTACTGATGATATGATTATAAGACCACTGATAGAGGTTTCCAGAGATGAGATAGAAGCATATTGCGCCTCAAACCACATCCCTTTTAGGATAGATTCTACTAACGAAATGCATATATATACCCGCAATAGAATCCGTCTTGAACTTATTCCATATATCCGGGAAAACTTTAATCCGGAAATTGTGGATGCCCTTTATAAAACCAGAAATATAATTGACCAAGACAATCAGTATTTGAATATGAAAGCCGGAGACATTTTGAAAGGTATATCCAGAGTGACAGGTGACAAGGTGGTGTTAGACAGATCGGCTTTAAATAGTCTACACCCTTCTCTGTTCAGCAGGGTGCTACGATTGGCGGTTAAGAAGCTTAAGGGAGATATCAAATCCCTAGAATACAAACATGTGCAAAGGATGATGGATTTTTCACTTAATGCCGGTGTTGGGGCCTGTTATATCCTTCCTGGGGGTTATAGGCTGAGGGTATGCTATAAAGAGATAATACTAGAGCCCAATAGGCAAACTAGGATTTCATCTTTTTGTTACAAGGTTAAGATACCCGGATATATATATATTGAAGAAGTAAAGGGCACACTGCAGGCTGAAATAATAAATAAGGACCAGTATAATAGTCTGCCTAAAACTTTAAATACTGCCTTTTTCGACGGTGACAGGATTACGTCCGAGATAAACGTTAGAAATAGGCGATCGGGCGATGTTTTTAGCCCATTAGGCATGAAGGGTACAAAAAAATTAAAGGACTTTTTTATAGATATAAAAATACCTAAGGAACAAAGGGATTCTTTACCTTTGATAACAATAGATAACACCGTGTTGTGGGTAATAGGATATAGAATTAGTGAGAAATATAAAGTTATAAAGGAGACAAAAAAAATCGTTTACCTGAAATATTTAGGCAATCAATAATATCAATTTGCTCTGATAAAAAATAAAATAGAATGAGGAGGAAGTGTATGGAAAGGGATCTAAGCAGGATATTGATTTCTCAGGAACAGCTAACTAAACGGGTGCAAGAATTGGGACAGCAAATAACCCATGACTATATGGGTAAAGAGTTGGTTTTAGTAGGAGTATTAAAGGGTGCCGTTATGTTTTTTTCAGATTTGGCTAAGGAAATAAAGCTGCCCATACTCATGGATTTTATCGCAGTTTCCAGTTATGGTAATACGACACACTCCTCTGGTGTTGTCAGGATATTGAAGGATTTGGATGAAATTATAGAAGGTAAGCATGTTCTTATAGTTGAGGACATAGTAGATACGGGTCTTACCCTCAATTATTTGGTGGATAATCTAAAATCGAGAAAGCCTTCCAGTGTAAAAATATGCTGTTTTTTAGATAAACCCAGCCGTAGGATAGTGGATGTTAAAATCGATTATAAAGGCTTCGATATACCGGATGAGTTTGTAGTTGGATATGGCTTGGACTATGCGGAAAAATATAGGAATCTGCCCTATATTTGTATCCTGAAGCCGGAAGTCTACAATGAATAATTGTAAGCCGGCTCTGTGGTGGCCTGAAGGATTAGAGGGCTAAATGTTGTGTTAACAATAATATTATGTTAAAATTATTAGATGGTGAAACAATGACAGATATTGAAAGGAGGGCTATTGTTGCGAAGATTTTTAAGGGGCCCTGGTTTTTATATACTGATCTTAGCTATGATAATAATAATGGCCAATGTATTTGGAACTAGGGAGAATAGAGTAACAGAACTGCAATATGACGAATTAATTCAACAAATGCACAGCAATAGTATAAAAAGCGTTGTTCTGGTAGGCAATGATGTTACTGGTGAATTAACTGATGGTACGGATTATAGATCATTTGTACCAGATACAAATATATTTATGCAGGAAATACATCCTTTAATCAAGGAAGACAAAATAGATTTTAGTAGTCAACCAGAGCCTGAACCTGCCTGGTGGTTATCCTTATTGCCTTTTATTATTATAACCGTATTGTTTTTAGTATTCTGGCTTTTCTTTATGCAACAGTCCCAAGGCGGGGGCAACAGGGTAATGAGTTTTGGTAAGAGCCGGGCCAAAATGCATACAGAAAATAAGCGCCGTGTCACATTTGATGATGTTGCCGGGGCTGATGAAGAAAAGGAAGAACTTAAAGAGATAGTTGAGTTTTTAAAAAGCCCAAAACGTTTTGTCGAACTGGGTGCTAGGATACCAAAGGGTGTACTGCTGGTAGGGCCACCCGGAACGGGTAAAACATTACTGGCTCGAGCTGTTGCAGGGGAGGCGGGCGTACCCTTCTTTAGTATAAGTGGTTCAGATTTTGTTGAGATGTTCGTTGGCGTAGGTGCTTCTAGGGTCAGGGACTTATTTGAACAAGCAAAGAAAAATTCGCCATGTATTGTATTCATCGATGAAATAGATGCCGTAGGGCGGCATCGTGGAGCCGGCTTAGGCGGCGGCCATGACGAAAGGGAACAAACGTTAAACCAATTACTAGTGGAAATGGACGGTTTTGGTGTAAACGAAGGTATCATAATACTAGCTGCTACCAATAGACCGGATATTCTTGACCCTGCTTTGTTGAGACCCGGCCGTTTTGACAGACAGGTAGTGGTTGGTGTTCCAGATGTTAAAGGCCGAGAAGAGATCTTAAAAGTACACTCAAAGGGCAAACCCTTAAGTTCTGATATAGATCTTAAAATACTGGCTAAGCGAACGCCGGGATTTACTGGGGCCGATATAGAAAACCTTATGAATGAGGCAGCTATTCTGACGGCTAGGAAGAATAAAAAACAAATTGATATGGATGAATTGGAAGAGGCTATAACCAGGGTAATTGCCGGACCTGAGAAGAAGAGCAGGGTTATGACGGAAAAGGATAAAAGGTTGGTGGCATACCATGAAGCCGGCCATGCAATAATTTCAAAGCTGCTGCCCAATGCCGACCCTGTCCACCAAGTTTCAATAATACCCAGGGGTATGGCAGGGGGGTATACCCTTACACTACCAAAGGAAGACAAGTATTTTATATCAAAATCCGAAATGATGGATCAGATTGTCCAACTGTTAGGTGGCAGGGTGGCTGAGCATTTGGTATTGGATGATATAAGCACCGGTGCATCTAACGATATTGAAAGGGCTACTACAATAGTACGAAAAATGGTAACTCAATACGGTATGAGCGATAGACTAGGTCCCATTACCTTTGGAGGGAAACAGGACGAGATTTTCCTGGGCAAGGATTTTGGTACCCATAAAAATTACAGCGAAAAAATTGCTGCCGTTATAGATAAGGAAATAAAGACCATTATAGATTGGGCATATGAAAAGGCAGAA
>JBMNSO010000032.1:0-16142 GCA_050945235.1 Mahellales bacterium | reverse complement strand
CTATTTCATTATCCCGGCCTTCCGGGTATCTCTGTTTCCCTGTAACGGAAATTATCATCTTTTTCTTAAATATAGATACCACCACCTTCTCTCGGACTTATACTGCGCCGCCCCTGGGCTGTTGCAAATCCGTCCTACAATTACATCATATTTACCAGCATTTATGATATTCATATTATATATATAATAAAGGACAAAATCAAATAATTCAGTAACGGTTGATGTCTACCCTTTCCACAGGCCGCACCGGCCTCTTCAGGAAGGCTGTGCCCACCCTTTGGAACCTTTCCACACTATCACTGGCATAGTACTCATATTGACCCTGACGGTGCTGCCCCGATATAAGGCCTTTACTCTTAAGCATACAGCAGGTGGCACGGGCCACTTGTTTTGCCGGATTGACCAGGGTTACACCCGGCCCCATAACCTTGCTGATTGTATTAAACAGCAGGGGATAATGGGTGCACCCCAATACCAGTGTATCTATTCCCGTACCCTTAAAGGCCGATAAATATTTCCGAGCTGTTAAATAGGCTATCTCGCTGTCGCTCCATCCCTCCTCGACTATGGGCACGAACAAGGGACAGGCAACACCGGTCAATATAATGCCTGGATCAATCCTTTTTATCTCCCTCTGGTATGCCCCGGTGGCAATGGTGCCCTCGGTACCGATAATCCCGATACTGCCGTTTTTCGTGGAAGCTGCCGCTGCCCGGGCCCCGGATTCTATAACGCCTATCACGGGGATGTCAAAGGTAGCCCTTATGGCATCCATGCTCATTGCGCTGGCGGTATTGCAGGCAACGATTATCGACTTAACCCCCTTTTCCATTAAAAACCTTATACACTGTAGGGAATAATGGGTTACAGCATCGGCCGACCTGCTGCCATAGGGTACCCTGGCGGTATCCCCGAAATAGATTATACTTTCACCAGGCAGCTGTTCCATTAGTTCCTTAACCACTGTAAGGCCACCCACACCTGAATCAAAAACTCCTATCGGTCTGTCGTCCAATGCCTTCACCTCCGGAAAAAGTAATACCAACTCCCAGGGGCCTACTGCTAAATAATAAGACCCTATCAAACTCAAACGTGGGCCAAAGTATCCACGCCACCATCAAGCGGTACCCCATAATAGTTGTGCCTGTGTTAAAACGGGCTTGACCTTACCTAAGTCAGTCAGATACGACAAATAGGCGGAAACCGTTGACAAGGTCAGGTAATACTGCTGCAATGTAAGGTTTATACCCAGCTTGTCCACCAGCGTGCCAACTAACTGCTCCCTTGTTATGGGCTGTTTAAGGATTGCAATTATCCTCTGGCACATTTCCTCTATAGACGCAATATTTAAACCAATGATATCCTCTACCTCATCCATAACACCGCTGTGAGCCAATACATACCATGAATACCGGCAGCCCTTTATAAAGTTTAAGGTATCGAGGGTATGCCCCATATCCACAAAATAGGGTATTTTGTATTTTTGGATTACCGTCTTGGGGAAAAAGGCATCGGCAACAAAGAAAACATGGTCTGAAGTTGCTATACCTATCTGATTAGTGCTGTGCCCCTTAAGGGACACCACTTCCAGGTTGATACCGCATATTTCTTGAATACCCGGATAAATAGTATAATCCACCCTGCACCTTTTTCCAAGGAAAAATTTTGTATTCAGCATGGAAACCGGCCGGGCAGAAAAGAGATAAAAGGGCTCCAATTTCGGATTTTCTATTATAGCCCTTTCAAAGTCCGATGCATATACCAACGCATCGGTATGATCTACTATATATTTATTCCCGCCGAAATGATCGGCATGGGAGTGGGTATTTATCACAGCCTTAACCTTAAGGGAGTGGCTTTCCAGCACCCTTAAAGCCTTCTTGGCACTATTATCGTCTATCCCTGTGTCTATCAGTATGCAGTCTCCCCCGGTACCGGTAATTACTCCTATATTGACCGGACCCGGGATATAATGGGTGTTACCCGATATGTTTACCAGTTCCTTCATAGATGCCTCCTAAGTAATCTTTTACCTGAACCTGTGTCTGTCTAGTGCCAATTGTATAAGGCGGTCGATGAGCTCGCCATAGGGTATGCCGCTGGCCTCCCATAGCTTGGGGTACATGCTTATTCTGGTAAAACCGGGCATGGTATTGACCTCGTTTATCAACACCCTTTGATTTTCCCCTTCCAGGAAAAAATCTACCCGGGAAAGGCCGCTACAGTTTAAAGCCTTGTATGCCTTTATTGCCAAACCCCTTATCTCATCAATCTTTTCCTTGTCCAGGTGTGCTGGTATAATCAGTTTGGATGCACCCTGGTCACGGTATTTGGCATCATAATCATAAAATTCTTTGGAGGGAAGTATTTCCCCCACGGTGGATGCCATGGGCCGGTCATTGCCCAGTACCGAGCACTCTATCTCCCGTCCCTTTATAAACTGTTCCACTACTATTTTGTTATCATACCTACTGGCCAGATCCAGACCCTGTATCAGCTCCTGCCGGTTATGGGCCTTGCTGATACCCACACTGGAGCCCATATTGGCCGGTTTTATAAAGCAGGGATACCCAAGCTTATCTTCTATACCTTTGATAATACTATCCCCATCTTTCAGATACGCGCTCTTTAGTACGCTGACGAAATCGCATTGGGGCAGGCCATGGGCTCTAAATATGTCCTTGGACACCGCCTTGTCCATACCCACCGAGGATGGGATAACGCCGCAGCCTACGTAAGGTATGCCGGCCATCTCAAATAATCCCTGTATGGTACCGTCTTCACCCCGGGGGCCGTGCAACACCGGAAACATTATATCCAGCTCAATTCTTTTATGGGTACCATCCTGTAAAATCAAACATTTGTAAGAAGGATCGGGAGGAAATATGACAGGTATGCCAAGGCTTTGCCACCCGCCCCCCTCTATCAGTTCTTCATCGCCCCGGTAGAGCAGCCACTTACCTTCCTTTGTTATACCTATAAGTATTAGTTCATATTTGTCCCTGTCCATATTTTTAATTATTGATGATACTGACATCAAGGAAACATCATGCTCCCCCGACTGTCCTCCGAATATAATGCCCACTTTCAATTTATCCGCCACATTCTCCACTTCCTTATCATCAAAATCCGCCATGGATATATCACAAAAGGGCGATACCCTTCCCTGGGAAGGGGTATTTCAAATATATTCTACTACGTAGAATACCAATATTCAACCAATAGCTTGTATATTTCCATACCTTAGAACTGTCTGTCCTGATAAAGGCTTGGATCCTACTGAAAGGGAATTGGCCACAATTTTTATGCCGTGTTATCTGTCCTGATGAAGGCCCGACTCCCCCGACGGGTTGACATGTACCATTACATGCTTCACCGTTTCCACCTTACTTTCTACTTGATCCTCGATCCGCTGGGCTATTTCATGACCCTTGTATACCGTTATATCCGGCCGGACGCATACCTCTATATCCACATAATAATAAGGGCCATGGATCCGGCTTTGTATCTTGCTTATACTTACCACGCCCTCCACGCCGGCCGCTATAGCCTTTATCCTGTCCAAATCTTCCGGCCGGGCAGAGATATCCATCAGTTCGTTCACAGATCTTATATATATACCCACCCCCACCCATATTATCAAAACTGACACAACCATGGCAGCGATAGGGTCCAGCACTGGCATGCCTAGTCTGGCGCCGGCTATGCCTATCAGGGCGGCTATGGAGGAAATAGCATCCGATCGGTAGTTCCAGGCATCGGCCTCAAGGGCGGTGCTGTTTATCCTGCGGCCGGTCTTTAAGGTGACCCTATACATCGCCTCCTTAACTACGATGGAGATAATAGCGGCATATAACGCCGCCGGCGCCGGGATGTCAAAGGATTGGCCAGCTATCACCCTGTAGGAGGAGAGGGCGGTAACAACACCGGTTATCACCAGTACCATTGCCAGTATCTTTGCCATTACCGTCTCAGCCTTTTCATGGCCATAGGGGTGGTTGGTATCCGCGGGTTTTTTGGAAATCACCATGCTGAACATTACGCCTATTGTGGACACCACGTCCGACATTGTATGGACACCGTCGACTATCATGGCCGTACTGTTTGATACCACGCCTATCACCAGTTTTATTATGCCCAATATTATATTCCCTACCATGTTATACACCGATACCCTCCGCCCCAGCTCAAACCTCTGCTGGCTGGTTAACTTTTTCCCCCGGTCGTCGGTTTTTTGGATATTGCCCTTGTCCATATTCCCCTTCTCCTTAATTTTCACTTGAAAATAATGCATATGTTTATATTATATTATACATTTTAGTATTTGTGCAAACTTATCAAGCTTGTTCCGAAAAAATATCTATTATCATTTGAGAATGATTATGGATCCCTTTAATAAAGGATAATGATTATTGATGGGCCAAATATCTTTATGGAAAAAAACCGGGATTTACCCGGTTTTTCCTTTTCATCTTCGGTATTTGTTATTGGTTATTCATAAGGCTTTTTTCAGCTATCTCTATGGCCTTTTTTACCATATTGCCACAGTTTCTTGAGCTTACTTCTCCCCAACCTTGGCTGGATACGGTATTATACACACCCAATTCCTTGGCAAGCTCAGTCTTAAGCTGCTCAGACATTACTCCTCGTCGCCTCGCCATAACTAAATACCTCCTTTGATGATGACCACATTTGGCCTCAAAATTATTTTTCCCTATATACATTGCTTTAAATCAGGGAATTGTATCATCAAAGGTAAATCTATGGCTGATCTGGCTATGGCTCGTTAAATTGCCAGCGTACCATTGGTTGTCCTAATGAGCTGCAATATTTTCTCTTCCCTTCCAGTATTTGCATTTATATAAATGAGGAATTCGTCTTCGCCCATATTACACTTAAACTCATAACAAAGCCTTTCTTCCATGGCAGCCGTTGGAATAACCGCCAGCCGAGCAGAAGTTATATTATGCTCGTTATCGACATACTCCCGGGCTTCTTCTTCGGTGAGCTTAGGCTCTAAGTTGTCCCTCTTGCGGTGGGCCATGAGATAGCTTTGGGCCTCAAACCCCAAGATTATGCCATTATCCATGGAAACATTAACCTTTATGTGATCGGGGTATATAATGACATCGTCCTGCTGATAGGCAAAATTCACCACGGCTATATTATCAAAATGCTGTTTATATGTGGGGACCATATTATTATATCCCTTTTCTACCAAAAACTCTTGGGCCCTCTTCACAGCCTCCTCTATGGTCATATTTGACCGGGCCGGCTGGTGGGAACTTACCATCCAAACAATATGCCCTCCCTTTTTACTGATATCCACATTATAGGGAGCAATACCTCGATTCCTGGGTATAACTTGGAAATTCCAGGTCTTTATTTTGCCATTACCGTCGCTTAAACGCTCTATTTCCCCAACAAAGTTCCTTCCTACAAACTCCCGGACCCTCCTTTCGGCTTCGTCCTGGTTAATATCGGACCCGGTCAGGCCTACGGCCTTCATCCGCTCTATACTCTCAGAAAAAGGACCGTCGTATATCAAAACCGGATAGTCCATCATTTCCTCTTCTATATCCTTAAACCTGGTATCTACGATCTCCTTGGATGCCTGCTCCATTTCCCGGCGTCCTATCTGCCTCATTTCACCCCATTTTATACCCTTTGCGGTTATATCCTTTTCCATTTCATGGAGCTGGTTGGTTAAACTACCCGCATTTTTCTTGAGCTTTAAAAGGTTATTCCTATGTTCCTGGCTTATAGGCCGTCCCTCACCTGCATTACGGGCCAAGAAATAGCAATAGTCACCCAGCTGGTTTATATACTTTTGTGTATTGTCCAGCGCCAGATGGGAAATGGGCAGCTGGGCCAGATTGGTTTCAGCATTGTCACTGTGCCTCCTGATTTCCGAGAGGGTGGACATCGACTGGTTGGGTGAAGAAGCCACCATCAGCTTGGACAGCCCTGTTTGAATATTCTCAACGGAGCCGATTAAATCATAAAAGGATTTCTGGTATAGATTATCCATGTATGTATGATACTGCTGTTTCTGGGTGTACTGGTTATATCCCCATATGGCAACGCCGATTAGCAACACCGTTAATATTGTGGGCAGGATAAAATGCCGTGTTTTCATCTTATCACCTCCTTTTCCTACTTGGCAAACCTGTGCTTACCTATTACCTTGTGCACCGGCCTGCTCCAAATCCATCGATTGGTGGTCTTGGCAGGATTATAATAATATATGGCACCACCCGAAGGGTCCCAGCCGTTTAATGCATCATGGGCAGCCCTTATGGATTCCTTATCGGGCTCTAAATTGATTTGTCCGTCGGCCACTGCGGTAAAAGCACCGGGTTGGTATATCACCCCCGCAATGGTGTTTGGGAAGGACGGGTGCCTTACCCTGTTTAGCATAACGGCGCCAATGGCTACCTTGCCGACATATGGCTCGCCCCTGGCTTCTCCATGTATTGCCCTGGCCAATAGATTTATATCGTTCCTGTTGGTAACCCCGCTGGTGGATACATAGGCCACATCGGCCTTGCCCCTGCCCCCTTCGGTGTCAGTGAGGGTAATACCCAGGGCCGCAGCTGTTTGGGAACCTACGACACCGTCCACCAAAAGGCCGTTTCGCCTTTGAAACAACTTTACAGCTTCAAAGGTCTTTGCCCCAAATACACCGTCAATGGGGCCGTCATAATAGTCCCACTGTTTGAGCTTGGATTGGATTCTCTTTACATCTTCTCCTTTGGAACCCCATGCAATGCTTACAGTTTCGCAAACATCATCGTTAATAACAACGGTATTGTTAACCATGACAGAAACCGAAAATATGGTTACTGCGATAACTATCATGAGGATCACTGATTTAGCCTTCAATAATAACCCTTCCTTTCTGGTAAGAGAATTAGCATTTATATTTTTTGTCACAAAAGGGTGAGTTATACAAGTTAAAACTTGACATATTGACATATTGTGTGGCATACTGACAGGAAAATTTATATAGAAAACCCTTGGATTTTGTGGGTAAAAACAATTACTTGCGGTTGCTCATGTTGATAAAAAATTACAATGCTAATATAATAGAAAGTAATGTAATTGGGAAATAATTATACATCTTAGAATATTTGGAGGTTATGGATGAAAGCTTTGTTGTTATCCGTCTCCGCAGGGGCAGGCCATATGGCCGCCGCCCAAGCTATAAAAGAATATATAGATGAACACTATCCCAAGGACCAGGCTATGGTTATTGACACCCTAAAATATATTAATCCCATAGTGGACAAAGTGATAATAGGAAGCTATATTGGTGCCGTTAAGGTTACGCCTTTGATATACAAAAAACTATACGAATACGCCGAAAAGGGCGAGGGTATTTTGGAAGCTACTCAAAAGTTTAATGAATTAATGTCCAGTCATATACTTAACTTGGTAAGGGATTTTCAGCCGGATATCATAACAACCACCCATCCCTTTCCCATGGAGATGATATCCACACTTAAACGGAAAAAACTTATCGATATCCCTTTGCTGTCGGTAATAACCGATTTTACCGTCCATTCAATGTGTGTACAATCCCTAGTAGACGGGTACGTAATAGCCAATGAAGATATAAGATATGACCTGTTGAACAAGGGTATACCCGAAAACAAGATCTTCCCCCTGGGCATACCCGTCCATCACAACTTTACAGTCCAAGTTGACAAGCCCTTAATTAAAAAGCAGCTGGGTCTTAAGGACCTGCCCGTAATTCTAATAATGGGCGGTAGCCTGGGCATGGGACAAATCAAAAAGATTTATCAGGCCCTTGCGGCCAGTACCTTGGATATACAATTGATAATTGTTACGGGTACCAATAAGAAATTGAAGACGCAACTGGACAAACTGGTTAAGGACGCACCAAAAAAGGTTGTGTTATTGGGCTATTCGGAAAATATCCACCAGCTGATGGCTATAACCGATATAATAATAACCAAACCCGGCGGTTTAACGGTAAGTGAGGCTATGATAAAACACCTGCCCATGATACTTATCTCACCCATACCCGGTCAGGAAGAAAAGAATGCCCAATACCTTACCAATATGGGCATTGCCGCCAAGGTATCCGGTGCCAGTGACTGTACCACCGTGGTGGCACAGCTCCTGGAAAACCCCCTAAGACTAAGGCATATGCGAAGAATGGCCCGTCTCAAGGCACGGCCCAATGCCTGCAAGGATATAACCATGCTGATGGACCGCATGAAAAAATAGGGCCTTTACTGGCCCAGTACTTTTATATGATTGATATATGGGTCATCCGGCCCCTGAAGCTGGCATTCCTCTCTTTTCAAGGCCTGTATATACTCAATGACTTCCCTGGTAATCTTCTCCCCTGGACATATGGCGGGAATACCCGGCGGATAGGCCATTATCATCTCACCGCTTATCTCTCCCTCGGCTTCTTCCAGCTTTACCGATCTTTTGATGCTGTAATAGGCCTCCCTCGGCGATACTACCAATTTAGGCTTATAGGGCACCATGGTGGAAGTGGCGGCCTTATGGACCCCCTGCTCCCTGGCTATAGCCTCTAAAGCCTTTATCAAGGCGTCGACATCCTCCCTGGTATCCCCCAGGCTTATTATGGCCATTATGTTATAGAGATCCGACAATTCTATCTGTATGTTGTATTTCTTTCTAAGGATCGTTTCCATTTTGTATCCGGTAAGGCCCACACCCCTTACATGTATCCCCAGCTTGGTCTCGTCAAAATCAAAGCTGCCCGGTTTGCCGGTTATTTCCTTGCCAAAAGCGTACAGGCCGGGGATGGCGTTGATCCTGCGTCGTGCATAGCGGGCCAGTTCCAGGGACCGCTCCACCAGTTCCTCGCCCCTTAAAGCCAGTTGTTTTCTGGCCACGTCCAGGGAGGCCATCAATATATAGGACGCACTGGTGGTCTGGGTAAGATTGATGCTGGACTTCACCCTATTGGCATAGGCTGTGTCGCCCTTTATTATCAGTGCCGAGCTTTGGGTAAGGGAACCACCGGTCTTGTGGAGGCTGATGGCGCTCATGTTTATACCACAATCCATGGCCGATGACGGCAGCTCCTTTGAAAACTTCAGGTGGGAGCCATGGGCCTCATCAGCCAGTACCGCCATGCCTCTGTCATGGGCCATACTGGTTATCCGCCTTAGATCGGACACCACCCCGTAATAGGTGGGGTTTATAACAAATATACCTACGGCATTGGGGTGCTTGGTCATCGCCCTTTCCACCCTTTCAATGCTCATACCCATGGCTATGCCCAATTCATAGTTTATCTCAGGCTGTACGTATACCGGCATGGCACCGCTCAGTATTATGGCACCGATGGTGGACTTATGGGCATTCCGGGGCAATATGATCTCATCCCCGGGCTTACAGGTATTCAGTATCATTGTATGAATACCCTGGCTGGTGCCATTTACAAGAAAAAAGGCATGGTCAGCACCGTACAATTGAGCCAGTAACTGGGCAGACTGTTTTATGACCCCGATGGGGTTGCATATGTTATCTAGATCCTCCATACCGTTTACATCTATCGCCATGGTATTTTGGCCTAAATATCGAGTCAACTCCTTTATACCCCTTCCCCTCTTATGACCGGGAACATGAAAGGGTATTACCCCATCGTCCACATATTTCTTCAGGGCATCAAATAAAGGTGTCCTGTTTTGATCCATGATATTCAACCTTCATCACTCCAAAAAAAAAATTGCAATATATATTAGACCACAAACCACTGAAAATTTCAATAAAATAAGCCTGATATTTATCAGGCTTTATTTATCCCCTGTAAAGAAGGACAGTGCCCTGGCCATCCCGGGCTTAACATCCTCCCACCATTCGGCTATCTTAAAGGAAAACTCCACTGTAGTATCCTGTCCGGCATCCTGCTGAGTCCAATGATTGGCATCATCCATGGACCAGCCGGCCTTTCTTATGGGCAGTGGCGGGGTATCCTCCGCCGTAGTGCCGTGGCTGATATCTATAAAACACAAGGGAGGAAACATTACACACCACCAATTGGCACCTCCGCCCCGGCCAATTACCACCCTTAAGGCTTCATACTCGCCTGCGGGCAGGTATGTGTTCCCATATGCCTTGGTGGGGAAATCATAACTCCCGAGGACAGCCTTTACGGAATAATTTTTTCCTGACCTTGCTACCTCATCCTTTGCAATACTTTCTATTTCCTCTAGCCTGTCCTTTATAACATCCCTTGCTTCATCAACCGATACACATTTTTCAAATTCCTTGCCCAGGGTGTCAAGCACCCTGTCCCTGATCCTTAGCTTCAACTGCTGGTCCTCGGGAGAATCACTATTGGCGATAACATGAAACCGTATAAGATCACCGTCGGCCATGCCGGATTTGTTATTGGCTACCGGCAGCAATGTACCCAATATTACGAAAAGTGCCAATACCGGCAATAACCATACCTTTGACTTCATTAGGACTTCCTCCAAAACCTCTTTTACGCTTATTATAAGTATTAACAATTTTTGATTTTTTAAACACTGATGACAATTATTTTATCATGCCTATCCGCCTGACCTTGGCGTCACTTTCCACCGTTATCAGCGCATCGCAATAGACCTGTTCCCAATCATCCTCAACCCCTTTCCAAACCTTTGGATGATATTTATATAGAAATTCATTAAGCCTTATACCGTCCATTTTGTATTGACACTGATATTTGTCCAAAATATCTCTACACCTTTTTTCTATTTCTTTATTAATCAATCCTTCGATCTGGGCTATCACTTTGGAATCGAATAATTCTGTACCCAATATTACTTCCTCAAGATCTCCCTCGATATCTACACCAATGGTGAACTTAAGCCGACCGTTCTCTATACCCTCGTATTTGATTTTCCTCTCGGCATGGAAGGCATTGTAGGATACCGGAACACCTTTATACAAAACACTAAGGCTATCCTTTTTAAACTCACCCTCTAACAGTGTTGATATGATGCTTTCTTCCTCACCCAGCCAGGTTAGGAACTTGTGATCCTTTATTACAGCCCCACCGGCTATCTTAACCTCATCCTTGTAGGGTGTTATTTTTGGCATTATAAGATCCCCGCCTTCCCTCATGGCCGACAGGAACTTCCTGGCCTCCATGATACGTATCCTGGATGACCCCATCTCGTTTTCGAATAACCTGGTTAAATATCCCACTATCAACCGGTCTACCTTGGGTTTAATCGTAAGCACATCCCTTGCCAAACCATCTACCACCCCCACATACATACGCCTGTTGAGCTCATGGTCCCTGGCCAGCTTGTCAACGGTCTCTCTGACCAGCTGCCGGTCCTCCATCAACTCCCTGCCAAAGAGCATTATCCTGGCCTGGTTAAAATATAAAGTCCTCTCCAGGCGGGAAGATAGTAAATATGCACATTGGGTTAATGTCCTGCCGGTGGTGCTGATTGTAATAGAAGCATCCCCACCACTGCCACCGGACTCTCCCCCCTGGCCGACCAGCGCAGCCGTTCTGGGAAATACAAAGGACACCAGGTACCGACTGTTTTCATCGGTCCTTTCTTCCTCAGGTATTTTATCCAAGGTTATCACCTGGACAAAAGCCCTGTTTTCTATTTCTATCTTGTCCCAGCACCCGGTTAGCATTATGACACCAAATGCCAAAACCCCAAGGATTACCCTTCTAAACATGGACATCCCTCTTTTTCCTTATCACAGCCAGTATAAGAAAGATAATAGGAATAACAGCAGCCACCATGACGCCAAAGATGGTGCTGAAATACTTCAAATACTCATAAACCACCACCACATTCCGGGGTATCATGGCCAATATATATATGACGGGAAACAACGGCACCGCCAATATCCGAGGTTGTTTAAGGCCGATTATCTTCCCCAGGGTTAAATAAGCGCAAAAATATGTCACCATCATTGTAGTAAACACGGCCAACACCCACAGGGACAAAAACACGCCCTCCAGCCTCTCCACAAAGGCACCGGGTATCTCCACCGCCTTCATAAGGCTAAATAGGGGCCATATAAGGGACTTGGTCTCAACAACGCCGAATTCTATCAATACTATTATGTAAATAACAACGTATATTAATATTACAGCGCCTATGGCTTTAACCACCGTTTTATTCAGCCCTTTCGATTTAACGGTAAAGGGCAGCAACAACAGCATGGATTCATATCCCAAAAAGCTGAAGGAAGTAGCTGCAATACCTCTAAACACCGCCGGTATATCATCCGGTACAAGGGGCAGAAGATTGGAAAAGTCTGCACCGGAGAAGGCAGGTATGAGCAATAATAAAGCACCAAAGACCAATATGGGCAGGATTATCGTTGCTATCCGTCCTATGGGTTCTATACCGTTTCTCACCAGGTACAAAACCACTGCCATCATCGCCACAATTATCACCTCAATGGGCGTATTAAAAAGCAAAAACAGCTTTATTACATCGCCGGTTATCCTTGCCTGGAAGGCAGTAACAATTATAAAATATACTGCTATCAATAGTGCAGCACCCGTACCGATGAACCTACCGGCAATGTCCCTACCGTATTCCGGGAAGGTTTTATTGGGGAAACGTTTGGCCAGGGTAGTAATGATCAATGCCTGTACGATGGCCAGCAACCCACCCAATATTATAAGCATCCACCCGCTGGCTCCCCAAATATCGGCCACCTCACGGGGCAGGCTGACAATACCCACACCCATAATAGCAAGTATCAATACCTGCATCAACTGGGTTTCGTCTATAACATCATTATCCTTAAGCAACCTAGTTTTCCTCCTTGTCTTCCGGTCTTTCATCCTGGGACCTTGTCTTATCCCGGCCTTCCATATACACCGGCCGCTGTTTCATGGTCATCAGCGGTGCCCTTATAATAAAGTCCTTGAAGTTTTTTATATTAAAGTTGCCAAAGAACGACAGGTAGGGCACCCCAAAACTCTTTAGGGTAGCCAAGTGTACAATTATAGCCAGTATACCTATGACCAGACCATAAAGACCTAAAAAAGCCGCTGCCAACATAAGGGCAAACCTTAGCATTCTGAAGCTTATGGCCACATTATAGCTGGGTATGGCGAAGGATGCTATGGCGGTAATGGCCACCACTATCACCATAAGGGGGCTGACTATGCCGGCCTGTACCGCCGCCTGTCCTATTATGAGACCGCCCACTATGCCTATTGTCTGGCCTATGGGCCCCGGCAGCCGTATCCCTGCCTCCCTTAAAAGTTCCAGAGCCAGTTCCATAACAATTGCCTCAATATAGGCGGGAAAGGGTACACCCTCCCTGGTGCCGGCTACGGATAGTGCCAGCGTATTGGGTATTATCCCGGGGTTAAAGGATGTTACTGCTATATACAGAGCAGGGAGGATGAGGGAATACACCCCGGCAAAAAACCTAAGCACCCGTATGACGCTGGCAATTAACCATCGTTCGTAGTAATCCTCTGGAGACTGGAGCAAGCTGTTGAGGGTGGTAGGCACCAATAATACAAAGGGTGTATTATCCACCACAATGGCCACCCTGCCTTCCAGCAAGGCGGCGGCCACCTCGTCGGGGCGTTCGGTATTCTGCACCTGGGGAAAGGGAGACAGCCAATTATCCTCTATAAGCTGTTCTATATACCCGCTCTCCAAAATACCGTCTATCTTTATAGCACTTAGCCTGTTTTTTACTTCGTTTAATACATTGGTGTCCACGATGTCTTCTATATAGGCTATTGCCACATCGGTCTGGGACCTTTCGCCAATCTTTAAGGACTTGATCTTAAGCTTGGGATCCCGGATCCGACGGCGGATTAGGGCGGTATTTACCCTTAGGGTTTCGTTGAACCCGTCCCGAGGTCCCCTTATAACCGATTCGGTGGCGGGTTCTTCAATACCCCTGGTGGGCCAACCCTTGGTGGCTATCTGGACAACTGCAGCACAACCATCCAAAAGAAACAGAGTCTCACCGGAAAGCAGGGCCAAAATAGCCTGGTCCAGGTCCTTTACATCGGATATTTCCCCTGTCGTTATCGAGCATTTTGTCAGTATCTTATACATGTCATCCTTTAGGATTTCAATGCTGTCATAGGCCTGCCTCATATCCAGCATCAACGACTTTAAAACCTGGTGGTTTATCAGGGTCTTGTTGACCATACCGTCGACATAGATTAATACCGCCCTCATGGTATGGTGGGACCCTATGGTGATTTCTCTGAATATCACATCATCATCATCTTTGAGCCGTTGACGAATATAATCCAGGTTACGGTCAAGGCTGCTGTCAGCGGGCATGCCAATCTCCTGTATATTTTGTCTGTCGTCCTCATGGATGATATTCCCGCTATTCTTCTTTGTTTTCCTCGTCCTTTTATATAAGATCATACACGACTCCCTGTACTAAAATAGTAAGTATAATAAGTGCAATGCCAAATAAGATAAAAAACATACCGCCAAACCGGGAGATAAGAGCCTCCTTTTTATAACCCTCCCTGTCCATAGCTTTGCTGTCCACAAACACTCCCATCACTCCCGCGGCAATGATCATTATAATTACCCAAATATTAAATATTTCCAATACTCTTTCAAGGAAATCAGTCAAATATATTACCCCTTAATCCTTGGCCGGCCACTGTCTGGAATACAATATTTATCCGGCAAATTCTATTTGCAAAGATAATAGGCTATAAAAAAATTCTTCCTTAAAAGGAAGAATTTTATGCACCTATATTCAATCTTTGCAGATACCTTTTGGCCAGCTCAATATCCTCTGCCCTGTCCACATCAGTGCCTATTTCTGGGTATGGAGATATCACCGCCGCCACCTTATAGGCCAATATGGCAGAAACCCGTTCCTCCAGTTTGGATATGGACAGCATACCCAGAAGAAACCGTACCGAAAAGGAAAACCCGATAAGGCGGCTGGTTTTTAAGGGTCTCTTTCTATACTCCAACAGCTTTTTGGCAAACTCCCCGCAGGTGCTTATCATCCTGGGATTTAGATACATCATATTACCGCCGGTGAAAACACCCTCTTTCAACTTGACATAGGTCCTTCGGGTACCGGGGAATTTCTGCTCGTTAATATCCTTGCTCACAATGGGATAGCACAAATCGGCGGCCGACTGCTGGCTTTTGCTTATGAAATGGTCCACCGCACCGGGTGTTATCATGGGTATGTCCGATGTGGCCACCAGCACCCTGCCATCCTCCTTAAAGGGCTGGATACCCCGGTTCAAATTGTCAAAAATGGATTTAGACTGATCGATTATATAAGCGACCCTGTCCTTTATAAACCTCTCCAGCAAGGGTCTAGGCCCCACCACCGATATCCTGTCCACCATGGCGGCACGGCTTAGGGCATCAATGACGTATTCTATCATTGGCTTGCCGTTTATCATTATAAAGGGCTTGTTGGACAAGCCCTTATCGTCCTTATCCCTTGGCCCGCAACCTGCCAGCACTAGAGCGTTTACCATATGTTACTCCTTTCATCCGCCGTCGTTATAGGTACTTACCGCATATACATGCCTATACTCCCCAGCCATTTCCCCGGCAGCCCTAAAAGCTGCCTCCCTGTCTTTGAATATGCCAAACACCGTCGGGCCGCTGCCGCTCATGGCACTACCCAGGGCTCCGGCCTTTGTAAGCCGATCCTTGATTGCATTAATAACCGGATAACGGTTGGCCGTCACATTTTCCAGTACATTGCCCAGGCCCTTGGCCACGGCTGAAATATCCCCCAACTCAACTGCCCTTACCATGGCATCGATATCCGGCCTATTGGCTAGTGTGTCCAAAACCAGATGGGTATATACCCACCTAGTGGATACATCTATTTCAGGTTTAACCAATACCATCCAAGTCTTAGGCAGACCGCGCAGCGGTGTGAGCGCCTCTCCTATGCCCTCGGCCAAGGCCGTGCCCCCCAGTATACAATAGGGTACATCGGCGCCCAGGGCAAGGCCCAGCTCCATAAGCCCTTCCCTGGGCAGGCCAATATCCCACAGCTCATTCAATGCCTTTAATACTGCAGCACCGTCACTGCTACCACCGGCCAGCCCTGCCGCCACCGGTATATTCTTTTGAATGAAAATATCCGCACCCTGGGATATACGAAATTTGTCCTTA
>JBMNSO010000031.1:0-16224 GCA_050945235.1 Mahellales bacterium | reverse complement strand
TTTCGATTTGTTCCAGTTGTCTAGCTTTTATCATGCCTTTCCCCCCTGAAAGGGATATATTATTATCTAAACTATATAATCTTAATACCCTGTCCAATGGTCTTAATAACCATTTTACCATCCTTTACATGAAACTCTATTGAGCGTCCATATGTACCACCTGTATCTTCCTTTAGTAAAGGTATGTTGAAATCCTTTAAAACCTCCCTTGCAGCCAAAACATTTCTATCGCCAATCCTTAAGATATCATTGGTGCTGCCTTTAAAGCCGAACATTCGGGCACCGCCGGCAATCTTTCCGGTAAGTTTCCCTACATTGGCACCCATCGCCTTCATCCTGTACAAAAGACTTTCCACCGCAGTATCAACAAACTTTGACGGATTGCTGTTATTCCTGAATTCACTGCTGTATGGTAACATAATATGGGCAAGGCCCCCAATTTTATTTTCGCTGTCATACAATGCTATGCCTACACAGGAACCTAGTCCTAGAGTCGTCAGAATATATGGGTTTCTGGCGGCATCCATATCGGCAATCCCTACCTTTATTATCCTTGACATCCTATTCTACCCCTAACGATTCCAGCATTAAATCAAAGGAGCGATAATCAGGAATTAGAAATATATAAACTTTAATGCTATTATTCTTGAAAACAAGGTCTGTCTCAATGAATAATACCTTATCACCCGTTTGACCAATTTGAACTGCCGGAACACTAAGTATTGCACCTGCCATGTCGATGGTAAGGCACGGAACGGAGTATTTGATTCTTAGATCAGTTAGTGTCCCTATGGCTGATAAATATGCTCCCAGGAGTATATTCGTTATTTCCTCCAAAGCAGAAAGCTGGAATTCAGTAAAGCCATGGTCGTCAATATGGTTAAAGGCCATCAACTCCTTAAGCAAGGTCCTAGCTGAGTGCTGAGTCATCACCAAAAGCATACAGCCCTGAATATCCTCACAAATTTCCACATATACTCCTATTACTTCCTTTTCAGCGCCACCCATTATTTCAGGTACTTCACAAAAATTTAGGGCTTTTACCCTAGGGACCTCCATACCCACCTTTCTATTTATAAGTTTGGAAAGGGAGGTAGCAGCATTACCTGCACCTATATTGCCTATTTCCTTAAAAACGTCTAAATAAAAACTGTTTATGCTATTGACATCAAACATTGTACACACCTCAAATATTATTCAGACCTAATACCCTTTGATAATCGGGAAAATAAATTATGTTGCCGTTACGCTCGGTAATGCCTCCTATCAGATCACCGCACTCATTACCTATAAGCCCCGCTGCATTTTGTATGTTGTCTTTTTCTATGGCTGCTATTTCCAATACACTATCTACCATTAATCCAACTTGGTAATCGTTAATGATGGCAATGATTATTCTGTTTTGATCGGTATTATTTGTTTCTACCAAACCAAAAGATTTTTTTAGATTAATAATGGGAATAATTTCTCCCCTTAGGTTTATTACCCCTTCAACGAGCAATTGGGCATTCGGTACTTTGGTTATAGGTATCAACCTCTCTATAGATACCGCATGGCTTATATTTATCCCATGGATTCTGTCATTCAATGTATATAGTATAAATTGATCGGATGTTTTAATCTGTGACATAGTTACACTTCCTTTATATTAAGTGATTTATATCAAGTATCAAAGCTACCCTACCATCACCTAGAATGGTAGCTCCTAATATGCTTTTGATATTGGAGAGATATTTCCCCAGGGATTTTATGACTATCTCCCTTTGCCCCAACAGTCGATCCACTGCTACCGCCTTTAATTTTTCTCCCTTTCTTAGGATAACAAGGATCAAACGGTCGGAATTTCTTCGGTCCATAGTATCTATATTAAGCAGTTCATTCAAATACAACAGAGGTATAAAATTACCCCTATAGTTAATGGTTTGTCCACCCATAACAGTTCTAACCCCCTGGTTACTTAATTCCAGAATTTCCGCAATGGAACTAAGGGGTATTGCGTATTGTTCCTGCTCAACACCTACCAGCAGTGCCTCCATTATTGAAAGGTTGAGGGGTAATCTTATAATAAACCGTGTACCGATATTTGGTTGGGATTGTACTTCTACTACTCCTCCTAAGGATTCTACTTTGGTTTTTACAACATCTAATCCCACGCCTCTCCCCGAAATGTTAGATACCCTACCGGCGGTAGTAAAACCTGGCTGGAATAAATATTCAATTACCTTATCTTCATCCATGGCATCTAAATCTTCTGTACCAATCAGTCCATTATCGAGTATTTTTTGTTTTATTGCAGCGATGTCTATGCCCCTTCCATCATCCTTTAATTCTATAACCACGTTATTTCCGTCATAGTATGAAGTCAAGTAGATGCTGCCCTCAGCTTTTTTACCTGCTGCTATGCGTTCCCTCTCAGGTTCTATACCATGATCGGCTGAGTTTCTTATTAGATGTATAATGGGGTCCGCAATTTCATCAACGATTGTTCTGTCTATTTCTGTGTCGCCGCCTGTAATATACAAATTAATTTTTTTACCGGTCTCCCTTGCTAAGTCTCTGACCAACCTGGGAAATCTGTTAAATACCAATTCTATTGGCACCATACGCACCTTCATGACTACACCATGAATATCTGATGTCACCCTTTCCAGGTATTCAATGGATTCACGGATATCGCTATCATCCTTTGTCGATAATTGTTCAAGCCTGTTTTTTATTATTATCAATTCACTAACCATGTTCATCAGCCTGTCCAGTCGCTGTATATCTACCCTTATTGTCCTGGTCATAGTATTTTTTATGGATAATCCGTTATTTTTTTGTTTATCCATTTGTTTCGGCGTACTGTCTTTTTCTTGCTTGCCCATTGCCTGGCAGCTGCCCTGACCGGGCAGATCACTTGCTTTTATCGATTCAATATCCACCTGTTCAATCTCTGATATGGACATAATATCGTTGTATATGTTATATTTATTTTCTTTAGTTATAACAATTAATGAAAATGTCAGGTTAAATGCTCCGTTTTCTATGTCCTCAGCCGAGGGATTGGAATACACAATTTGCGAGTATTGCTCCAAGGTACGAAATACCATGTATGCCCTTGCCCCCTTTAGCACACAATGGTCGCTTAGCTTAACATTTAACCTAAAAATATTGAACCCTTCATTGCTGGCTCTAACCAGTACATTTGTAATAAACCCGTCTAAAAAAGGCTGGTTATCCTTTTCTGCTCCCGTCCTGTCATTGTTTTGTGACTCTTTTTGGACGGACAGTTTCTTCAAAGGGTCCAGTACATCATCAATTTCTTCACTACCCTCACTTCCGGTCTGCTCAATATTGTCCAGCATTTGTTGTAAATGATCCAATCCCTTAAATAGAGTATCTACTATATGGGATGTTAAACCCAAAGAACCGTCTCTGATATTATCCAGGGTATTTTCCATAGTATGGCTTAAAGTCATCATTTTAGAATAATGCATAGATCCTGCCATGCCTTTTAAAGTATGTATGGACCTAAATAGCCTGTTTATTGTCTCTTGGTCGCTGGGATCCTTTTCGAGATTTAATAAACATTGGCTAATCTGCTCCAAATGTTCCTTGCTCTCATCCAAAAACATCTCCAAGTATTTATTATCTTCCATTTCTGCCCACCACCAGTTTAATTATTTCACCGGGTATATCGTGAATAGCCATAACTTTATCCACAACCCCCAATTGTATAGCCATCTTCGGCATTCCGTAAACAACAGATGTACCTTCATCCTGAGCAATAGTAAATGCACCATTTCTTTTTAGCTCTTTCATTCCATTGGCACCGTCGGCACCCATACCGGTAAGGATAACACCAATAATGGGTATATCTTCGCCCACCTCAGCCACCGAATGCATCATGGTATCAATGGAAGGTGTGTATCCCCTTCCTTCTGTAGACATATCCAGGCTTATATACAGTTCCCCATTTTTCTTTTCTATCCTTAAATGATAACCGCCCGGAGCTATATAGGCCGTACCCTTTGCTAGCTTATCTCCAAACTGGGCTTCCTTTACCCTTATATTGCATATATCGTCCAGCCTTTCCGCCAATGAACCGGTAAAACCAGGAGGCATGTGCTGTGCAATCAAGAATGCTGCATTTATATCCCTTGGCATAGCTTCCAAAATAGTTTGAATCGCTTTGGGTCCCCCCGTAGAGGCACCGATAACTACCAATGTTGTTTTATTTTGTGTTATCAATCATACCATCCTTTATAAAATATTTTTTATTTATATCCTTAAGCTTGTTTACATCTTTTCTTCCAAAGGCCAACCAAGCGGACTACCCATCCGAGGTTTTACCGACGTATTAATCACCTAGCTTCATTGATGTCTTAACAGCCGTTTAATAAACAGTCCTATACTACTAAGCCTTATGTTAGGATTATACTGTCCGTCTATGAGATTGTCGGCTATTGTACGGATACATTTCGTGGCATAGCTTTTGGGAAAGGATACACAAAAGGCCTGCTGTTGTTTCACTGCTTTGACAACTGTTCCATCAAATAAAACATACCCTAGTTTCGTAATATTAATATTGAGAAACTTTTCAGCCGCATCGGCAAATCTGTCAATGATCTCTACGGCTTCTTTAATACTATCGGCCTTGTTAATTATTAAGTTAATTGGTATCCCTTGCTTCAGTCCTGATATTGCTTTCATTAATGCATATGCATCAGTAATCGAAGTGGGTTCAGGTGTAGCCACCAGTATGGTTTCAGACGCAGCCGATGCGAATTTTATTACTTTGTTTGATATTCCGGCTGCGGTATCTATAATAATAATGTCTGCCAACCCATCAAGTTTACAAACATCCCCCACTATTCTTCCCAGCTGATTATTATTAAGGTCATTTAAGTCATACATACCTGACCCTCCTGAAATAAAGCGTATGCCACAGGGACCCTCGGTTAGTATATCGGTAATACTCATTGAGTTCTCAATTAAGTCCCGGAAAGTATATTTGGGTATAATACCCAATAGGACATCAACATTCGCCAGCCCAAAATCAGCATCTATGATAATCACTTTATACCCTTGCTTACTTAAACAAATGGCCAGATTTACAGAAATATTTGTTTTACCCACTCCTCCTTTACCGCTGGTTACTGTTATAACCCTCGGGCCTCCTTGATCATGGTCCTGTCTTTTCCGTAAAGTCCCAACTATTTGTCTTAACCTTTCGGCTTGATCACTCATATTCCACTACTTCCTACCAAAGTCTTAGCAATTGTCTCTGGCCTAAAAACCTCTATATCATCAGGAACGCTTTGGCCGGTTGTTATATAAGCAAAGGGATTACTGGTAAAACGCCTTATATTAACTACGTTTCCTAAAGCAGTAGATTCATCAAGCTTTGTTACTATAATTTTATAATTAGAAATAAAACTATAGCTATCAATAATACTAGATATGGTTCCACAACTAGTAGTACCGCTTATTGTAAGAAAAATCTCATCGGCTTTACTTAAGGTTACAAGTTGCATTAGTTCATCATATTGCTGCCTTTCCTTTAGATTCCTGCCAGGGGTATCTATAAATATTAAATCTTTATCGCTATGCTTATATATGGCTTCACTGATCTCATCGGGCGAATAGACTATTTGTAATGGCAGATCCAGTATTTCGGCATAGGTCTTTAGTTGTTCAACGGCTGCTATTCTATACGTATCCGCTGTTATAAGGCCCACCTTTTTCCTGGTTTGGGTGGAATATATTGCTGCCAGCTTAGCTAATGTAGTGGTTTTTCCAACTCCGGTAGGCCCTAATAACATTATTATTTTCCTGTCCTTATTCAGACTCAACGGCCGGGCTTCACCCAACATACCGGTTATTGCTTGCTGAAACAATATTTCGTGTTTTGAACCATCTCCAACAGTAGGTTTATTTAGTACCCTTTTAACCAAGTCATCGATTATCTCTTCGGCTACTTCATTTTCCATCAGCCTGTCTACTATCTGTTGTACGTTATCAGGATAATCATTGCCACCCTGTAGGTGATATATCTTATTATACAACTTGGTCAAAGTGGCATTTATATCATCCACCCTCCTCTCCAAAGAGGATATATGTCTTGTTTCAACCATGGGTTGTACACCATTTGACCAGACGCCGGAATCCTTCCAACCCTTTGCCATGTTATCATTATTCCGAGGTGTATCATCACTGGCAGCTAAAATCTCAACAAGAGGCTTAGTAAAGTATTTAATTAGACCTGTACCCTTACGAATTTTCCTGGTATTTAAAATAACTGCATTGTTACCCAGATCCTTTTTTATTTTGCTAACAGCTTCTTGGGTATTTTCTGCTATATATCTCTTTACTTTCATGATATACGAACCACTCCAATTGATTGTATTTCCACCGCCGGATCAAGTTCATTGTAAGACAGTACTATAAGCCCAGGCATTGTTTGTTGTGTCAATTTCTTTATATGCATCCTCACCACTGCGGAAGTCAATAAGACGGGTTGTGCGCCCATAGACACCAGTCTGTTAACCTGTTTTGATATTTCAGATACTAAAGTCTTTATCTTTTTAGGTTCCAAAGTTATATATATACCCTGTTCGGTTTGTTGTATGGCATCGGTAATATATTCATCAACCTCCGGGTCTAGGGTAATTGTTAGTAGTCTATTGCCCTCCACAAATCTATTAGTAATCACCCTTTTTAGTGCTTGCCTGACGTATTCGGTTAGCAGGTCGGTATCCCTTGTCATATTTATATAATCCGCCAGCGTCTCTAAAATTGTAACCATATCCCTTATGGGTACATTTTCCCTTAATAAATTAGCCAACACCTTCTGCACTTCGCCTACACTCATTTGTTTTGGTACCAACTCTTCAACCACAACAGGATAGCTGGATTTCACATTATCTATGAGGTTTTGTACCTCCTGGCGGGTCAATAACTCGCTACAATGTCTCTTTATTATCTCTGAAAGGTGGGTAGATATAATGGAAGGTATATCCACAACGGTGTAACCCACCATCTCAGCCTTATCCCTTTGTTCCTCAGTTATCCAAAGGGCAGGCAAACCAAAAGCCGGCTCCGTAGTCTTAACTCCTGGAATTTCCTCATCGATATCGCCGGGATTCATAGCCATATAATGGTCAAACATCACTTCCCCCCTGGCAACCTGTATACCCTTTATTTTGATAATATATTCATTGGGTTGTAACTGAATATTGTCCCGCAACCTCACTATTGGAACTATAATGCCTAAATCTAAGGCACATTGCCTCCTTATCATAACTACCCTGTCCAACAAATCCCCGCCTTGGTTGCCGTCAGCCAAGGGTATTATGCCATATCCGAATTCCAATTCTATTGGATCTATATTCAACAGTGACATAACATTCTCAGGTTTTCTTATATCCTCCAGTTGCTGTTCTATTACTTGCTCTTCCTCTTCGGGCGTTGGTGCATTGGCTTTTTTCAACTTATATCCTAAATATATAAATAGTATTGCCAGGGCATACATAGGTACATGGGGCATGCCCTTGATAGAACCCAGTATGAGCAAGGTCCCTCCGGCTACAGGTAGTACAATAGGCTGGGAGGATAATTGTTTAAACAAATCCTGTCCCAAATTTGAATCTGAAGCCGCCCTGGTAACAATTATACCTGAAGCTGTTGAAATTATAAGAGCCGGTATTTGGCTGACCAGGCCATCACCCACTGTCAGCAATGTATACTTATTAATAACTTCAGTCAATTCCAAATTGTCCTGCAGGCTACCAATGGCAATACCTCCAACTATATTTATAACAGTGATGATTATCCCTACTATAGCGTCGCCCTTGACAAACTTGCTGGCGCCGTCCATGGCACCATAAAAGTCTGCCTCCTTTTGTATTTTCAGCCTTCGTTGTTTTGCCTGCTGCTCATTGATAAGCCCCGAATTTAAATCGGCATCTATGGCCATTTGTTTTCCAGGCATAGCATCCAGGGTAAATCTTGCCGCTACTTCTGCCACCCTTTCTGCTCCCTTTGTTATTACCATGAATTGTATAACTACTATGATTAGAAAAATGATAAACCCTACAATTAAGTTATCCCCTATAACAAAACTGCCAAAGGTAGCTATAACGCTACCTGCATATCCATCCCTGAGTATTAGCCTTGTGGAAGAAATGTTTAATGCCAGCCTAAATAGGGTGGTGATTAACAACAACGGCGGAAAAATCGAAAATTCCAGGGGTTCTTTTGTATACAAGGTAACTAATAGTATTATTATGGATAATGCTATATTAAAACTTAGTAGGACATCTATAATAACGTCATTAAGAGGAATAATAATAAGCATAACTATGGAAATTATTATTATTGCTATAAATATATCCTTTAGTTTCATCGCAACTCACCCCCTACGTCCCCTTTTCAGACTATATACATAGGCAAGGATTTCGGCAACGGCTTGGTATAATTCCTGTGGGATCTCCTGACCTATTGCAACCATGGAATATAATGACCTTGCAAGGGGCTTGTTTTCTACTATGTGTACCCTATTTAATGCGGCTACTTCCTTTATCTTCAGAGCAATATACCCCTGACCCTTGGCCACCACCACAGGAGCTTCGTTCTTATCCTGTTCATACTTTAGAGCTACAGCATAGTGAACAGGGTTGGTTATCACCACATCCGCTGTGGGCACGGCCTGCATCATCCTTCTCCTTGCAATCTCCCTTTGCCTGTCTTTTATTCTCCCCCTTATTAAAGGGTCGCCCTCGGTTTGTTTTAATTCCTGTTTTAATTCGTACTTTGACATCCTTATGTTCTTTTCAAAATCCCTGCGCTGGAAAAAGTAATCAAAGGCGGCAATTGCCATCAATGCCATGGAAATCTTCATTACAACCATAAAGATACCCTGGCCTATAATTATAACGCTGTTCCTAAGATCCAGTTCCAATAACAACGGTATATTGCTAAACTGCTCCCTTAACTCGCTATACCCTACATAGGAAACAATACCTACCTTTGCTAAAGACTTTACCAGCTCTATAAGGGCCCTTTTGGAGAATATCCTTTTGGCACCTTCAATTGGGTTTATCCTGTTTAAATTTGGCGTCAAAGGCTTAAGGGAAAACAAAAATCCAACCTGTAAATAATTGGCCGCCAGTCCGCCTATCAAAATAGCCAAAAAAACCGGAATACATATCTTAACGGTGGTTATTACCACATCCAGCATCAAATTGTGAATACCGTCTACCGTAAACACTTCATTGTCTACTTCTTGGGTGGTCAATATCTGCCTACTAAAGCCGAATATCTCTGTGGCCATATTTCCTATAAATAACCTTAATGCCAAGAATCCTAAAACCAGTATTATTACCGAATTGACCTCATTACTCTTTGCTACCTGGCCCTTTTCCCTAACTTCTTTACGTTTTTTCGGCGTTGCAGGTTCAGTCTTTTCCTCATCCGCGAATAATTGTATATCAATTATGTATTGTTCTATTTTAACTCACCTGCCAAACCCCGGAAAACAACCGTTATATTGGAATACATATCGTCGAAAATATACTCCATTAAAGCTACAAACAGCGGCATAATAAAGTATAAAGCTAACAAGCCTACTATAATCCTAAGGGGCATTCCCACTACAAGCATATTTAGCTGGGGCACAGTCCTATCCAGGATACCCAGAGCAGCTTCAGTAAGGATCAAGGCAGCCAGTATAGGAACAGCCAATTTTACAGCTATAATAAAGGTTCCGATAAATATTTCCAAAATGGTAAAGACCATATTATACTCGATGTTTATTTGTCCAACCGGCAATAATGTGTAGGATTCATACAAAAAATTTATCAACATATGATGCCCGTTGGCAGTAAAGAATAACAACAGCGCAAGGATAAACAAAAAGTTTCCAATCACCGGTACCTGGGTATCATTTTGGGGATCCAACACATTTACAATACCAAAACCTATTTGTACATCTATTATCTGACCCGCAGTAAACAAGGTGTAAAAAGTCAGAGTAGTCATATAACCAATTATTAAACCTACAAAAAGCTCTCCACCTATATTAATCGCAAACCTCAGCAAGTTTTCACTTAATATATTGCCAGTTCCAGGTACCATATCCACAATTACTATAGATACCAAAAAACAAAACCCTATCTTTAAATAAGGGGGTACATTCCTCCTTCCAAAAACCGGTGATAATATGAAAAGCCCGGTCATGCGGGTAAAGACCAGTAAAAATTTATCGAAATTCGTATAAAAATCTGCTATTAACCCTTCCATTATTCACCCATTATCTTCTTATATAAAACTACCTATACTTCCGTATAAGTCATTGGTAAAATCTATTATAAGGTTTAACATCCACGGTCCAAATATGATTATGGCCGCTATCACTGCTAATATCTTAGGTATAAAGACCAATGTCTGCTCATGTATCTGAGTGGTGGCTTGAAAAACAGCCACTATAAGTCCGACCGCCAGTCCCAGACCTAACATGGGCGCGGATAACTGTAAAATAGTATATAATGCCCTTTGTGCAATATCTATGACCTGTCCCTGCGACAATACCTTCACCCCGCTTACCGAAACTATTTAAAACCAGAGATTATTGTCCTTACCACTAAGTTCCATCCATCCACCATGATAAATAAAAGAATTTTAAAGGGCAGTGATATCATTACCGGTGGAAGCATCATCATTCCCATTGACATTAATGTGCTTGCCACTACCATATCGATTATAATAAATGGCACATATAACAAAAAACCTATTTGAAATGCCGTTTTTAATTCACTTATTATAAATGCCGGCACAATAACCCTGGTGGGTATTTCATCTATAGTTTCTGATGACTCATTACCCGACAGATTAACAAACAGCGCCAGGTCCTTACTCCTGGTATGTTTCAACATAAACTCCCTTAAAGGAATTTTAGCATTTTCAAGGGCCTGCTCCTGTGTTATCTCTTGGGCAAGGTAGGGCTGAATTGCCTCCTCATTAATCTGGTTGCCAACGGGCATCATGATAAAAAAGGTTAAGAACAAAGCCAGCCCAATCAAGACCTGATTCGGTGGCATCTGTTGAGTACCCATGGCGCCCCGTACAAAGGATAGAACAACTATTACCCTGGTAAAGGATGTAAGCATTATCAAAATTGCAGGAGCCAAGGATAACACGGTAAGCAAAAATAATATCTGCAGGCTAAAAGCAACATCTTCCGGGGTTTCGGCAGCATCAACACTGACATCAATTCGAGGCATAGGCAATTGTGGTTGGCAATGGGCTTCATGTCCGGGGATTATCAGCATAGCTGCCAAAACCACGCTAAAACAAATAATAAACCATTTATAATTCCTCATCATATACACCTTTAATCCCGAAGATTCCTTTTCTTGAAAGCATTTATCCAGTTAATCCTATCCTTAAATCTATTTTCACGGCCATCAAAGGTATCGTAATCGTCAGGCTTTTCATGGCTGAGCCATTTTATCTTGTTTAGATACTTTAAGAAGGTATTTTCCCCTTGATCAGTAGAAGCCTCCAAGTCTTCGTCGAAGTATTCACTATTCAAAGGACATATTTGTCTGATCCCCGTATTTGTTACGGCTAATAAATGGTAATCCTTCCCCACCTTTACTATATATAGCCATTTATCCTTAGCAAGGAACAGCTTATCTATTACCCTTATATACTTGCCCTTGGTAGTACCGATTGTTCTCTTGCCAACAAATTTTGTAGTATAATACGCACCAACTATAATGACCACGAAGAGAATAGTTTTTATCACCAAATCACTTATTATATCGCCCATAACATTTTTATATCCCCTATTTCAAAACTTTTTTAACCGCTTCTATCACCCTGTCAGCCTGGAAGGGTTTTACAATAAAATCACTCGCCCCTGCCTGTATGGACTCTATAACCATTGCCTGCTGTCCCATAGCCGAACACATTACGATCTTCGCATCCTTATCTATCTTCTTTATTTCTTTCACTGCCTGGATGCCGTCCACTTCCGGCATTGTAATATCCATTAGCACCAAATCCGGAGAATTCTCTTTATACTTCTCTATGGCCTTTGCACCATTTTCGGCTTCCGAGCATACCTCGTATCCGTGCTTGGTTAATATATCCTTTATCATCATTCTCATAAATGCTGCATCATCTACTATAAGTACTCTTTTCCCCATTGTCTTACCTCCATTACAAACTTATTTTATCTTTTCCAGTCTTTTTATAGGGCTTAGGATATCGGTTATCCTTACCCCGAAATTATCGTCTATTACAACAACTTCACCCTTGGCTATCAATTTACCGTTAATTAAAATATCTACCGGTTCCCCAGCTAATTTGTCCAATTCTATGACCGAACCGGGACCTAATTCCAATATATCCTTTATCAATCTTTTGGTCCTGCCAAGTTCCACAGTAACCTCCAAAGGAACATCCATTATTAACTCAATATTTCTTTTGCCTTCAGCCACACCATTATCCTCGAAGGATTGAAATTCTATTGGTTGTACCTTAACCCTGTTTACTCCTTCCCTTTGTTCATTATCGGACTTGCTACTACCTGACTGACTGTATCTATCCGTATGGCCAATTCCGGAATCTTTAGAAGCTTTGTATGGCGTATTGTCCACTGCATCCCGGTGTATGCCCTCTGTGTCTTGTGCATCATCATATTCTCCAGTTTTTTCCATCAACGTTTCTACAAGGTCTCTGGCAAAATCTATGGGCAATAACTGCATTATCTCGCTGTCCAGATAAGACTCCACAAACAGCCTAAAGGATACCTTTACTATGGGTTCGTCCGATTTAAAGATATCATGGGGTTTATCTGAGGACAGGTTAATTACAAAGGCCTTGGGCGGAGATATGCTAATGTTCTTGTTAAAGATACTTGCCAAGGAAGTAGCAGCAGATCCCACCATTTGGTTCATTGCTTCACCAATTGCACTTATATGCATTTCATTGAGCTGGCCGTCAATGTTGCTACCATCACCTCCCATCATCAGATCCGTAATTAGCTTAACATCCTCTTCTTTCATAATCAGCAGATTAGTCCCCTGCAAGCCTTGAGTATACTGAATCTCTATTGCTACATAGGGAATAGGATATTCATTTCCTAGTTGTGTTTTTGTAGTTACCTCCACCTTTGGTGTTGTAATAGCAACTTTGTTATTTATTAAAGAATACAAGGCCGTTGCTGCAGTACCCATGCTAATGTTGCCAATTTCACCTATGGCATCTATTTCTTCACTGGTTAACGTCTCTTTATCTTTATCCTCATCCTCTCTGCTGGACTCACCCCTTAAAAGGGCATCTATTTCCTGCTGGGATAATATGTCATCCATTTTCCTCCTCCTCCCTCTCAACATCCATAATCTTTATTGCTAGTCTATTATTTCTGCATCCAACCGCCCCAAAGAACTTTATATAATCCTCAACAAGAACAGGAATTTTGTCATCGGTCCTATTATCCAGTCTTATCACATCCCCTACCGCAAGTTCAAGAAAATCCTTAACTGTTATGGTACAATTCCCAAGTATTCCCCTTATACACAGCGCTGTTTTACCAATGCTTCCCTCTAATGTCTTATAATAACACTGTGCCACAGTTTCAGATTTTTTCGCAGAAAACCAGAACTTGGTACTTAAGTTGTCCAATATGGGTTCTATTACTATATGAGGTATACAGCAGTTCATCATGCCTTGTAATTCACCAATACTTACTGATATGGTAATTAGTGCAATGGTTTCATTAGGTGAAATTATTTGAGCAAACTGTGCATTGGTTTCAATTTTGCTGAGGGATGGATTGGCGTCCAACACATTTGCCCAGGACTCCTTCAAAATTCTTACTATATGTTTAGTAATCCTTTCCAGGAGGGTTAGTTCTAATTCCGTAAAATTTCTTACCTTCCCACCGCCCTTCTCACCGCTTTTGCCTGGTCCTCCCAGTATTCTGTCAATTATTCCGTAAGCTATACCAGAATCTATGTCAATAATAAATGACCCGTTTAAAGGGCTAAAATTTATTATATTTATCAAAGCAGGCTCTGCAAGGGAGTTGTTGTACTCATAATAGGTCAATTGCTCAACCGATACTATGTCTAATTGGCAGTAGGTTCTCAAATATCCGGAAAGATAGGAGGACAACAACCTAGCAAAATTTTCGTATATTATTTGTAGGGTTCTTAATTGTTCCTTGGCAAATTTATTAGGTCTCCTAAAATCATAATTCCTTACCTGTTTTTCCTTCTTTTCTTCCTTTATCTGGGCTACATTTATTTCTCCAGTATTTAATGCCCTCAATAGTTCATCTATTTCGTTTTGTGATAGAATATCGGACACTGGTCTCACCTGCCTTTAACCTATGGATTACGCCCTATAATATCCTATGGGATATATTGTGCGGTAAATATACTACTGTAGCACTATTTCAGTAAAGAAGACATCCTCTACGCAATCGAAATCAAATCTTTCATTCACATCGTCCTTGATCTCTTCTTTTAAAACCTGCTGGATACCGTGTTGTCTGAACTGTGTCTCAGTCTTTCCCCTTAAAATAAAATTAATTATATCCCGCACCTCACCTGGTTTTTTTTCTAATTCCTGAGCGGCTTTTTTATTATTGAGCCTTATTGTAACTCCTACTTTTATTAAGCTTCTACTGTCCTTTACATTTGTTATAAAAGGGTCCCCAAGGGTCAAGTCCACATATTCCTCCTTGTTTGAGGCATTGCTACTCCTGCCCAGCATAGGATATACGTTGGTTGCAAATATAAAAACTACTAACAAAACAATTATTATAATCAATACCCTGGTTTTCATAACTACCTCCTTAACACATTTTAGTACATCAATTACTATTCATATTAGGCAGTTTTGCTATTACAAAATCCACACGCCTGTTCAATGCCCGGGAATACGCCGTATCATTAGGCGCTATTGGCTGGTACTCACCATAGCCGACAGCTGAAAGTATATCAGAACTAATATCCTTCTCTTCAATAAAATACCTTAATACCCTGACGGCTCTGGTTGTGGATAATTCCCAGTTAGATGGAAACTCTTTGGTATTTATGGGTCTGTTATCTGTGTGTCCCTCTATCCTAATGCCCTTTATATGATCCTCATAAACCTTGAAGACCTGGGCTATTTTATTTAAAATAGGATAGGCTTCCTGTTTAATATCGGCCTTACCTGAATCAAATAATATGCTATCAATGAACCTAATAAGGATTTCCGTTTGGGATTCCGATATTATTACCTCAGCATTAATATTGTTTTGTTTTATATAACCCTTAATATCATCGTATAAGGACACAAAACCATTATCTTCATCTATGCTGGCATTATCTAAAATATCATCCTCACCTTCTTTGCCTATTGAAGAAATGTCATCTATTGAAAAACCGCTCTCTAACACCCCTGGATAACCTTGTAAGGACGCCACGATAGCCTTGAATTTTTGCGCATCTATAGTGGAAAAGGAAAACAAAAAAACGAAAAACGTAAGTAATAACGTTATTAGGTCGCCGTAGGTTGTTAACCAGTTTTGACTGGAAGCATCCTCGTTTTTTTTATTTCGCCTATTCCTCATTTTGTTCTTCCCCAATCACTTTTTTCTCCATCAGTTCCCTAATCTTTGGTGCTAAAAAGGCCTTGAGTTTTTCTTCTATTATCCTTGGGTTTTCCCCGGCCTGTATGGAAAGCATCCCTTCCAACATCATTTCTTTAATAAAAATCTCATGTGAGTTCTTTGCCTTCAATTTATTAGCAATAGGCAGGAATACAAGGTTAGCCAGTATCACACCGTAAAAGGTAGTAATCAACGCCACTGCCATATTAGGCCCTATGGTCTCAGGTTTGTCTAGGTATTTCAGTAAATTTATTAGTCCGATTAACGTACCCAGCATACCAAATGCAGGAGCATATCCGGCCATTGCTTTAAAAACTCCTCGGCCCTGGCCATGCCTGTCTTCAATAAAGGTTAGCTCTGTCTCCAGGATACTTCTTACCAATTCGGGATCGGTGCCATCAACAATCAGTAAAATCCCTTTCTGTAAAAACCCATCATCCAATTGATATGCCGCTTCCTCTAATGCCAACAAACCCTCCCTTCTGGCTATATTGGCCAATTCTATGATCTTATTAATTATATAACCGGGGTCCTTAGGTTTGGAAACCAGTATCTTCTTAACCATTTTAAAT
>JBMNSO010000030.1:0-16420 GCA_050945235.1 Mahellales bacterium | reverse complement strand
ATTACAGGAAAATCGTGATTATGGGAAGAGGGTTTTTACTTTCTTCCCATATTTTTTACTTTTTTGCCTACGATAATTTTACTCTAAGAAGCTGTCGTTAATGACAGCCTTCCGCGTTCAATTCCTTGCTAAGTTTTAATATGGCCCTTTTTTCTATTCTTGATACATATGACCTTGAAATGCCCAACATTTGAGCAATTTCCCTTTGGGTTTTATTGCTTCCGTTAAATAAGCCGTATCGCAGCTCTAATACCAGTTTTTCCCTGTTCTTCAGGATTAGCCCCATTTTTTTATATAGTTTTTTGAGTTGAATCTTAAATTCCACTTCATCGATAACGGAATCCGGCTCGGTGCCTAATATATCAATCAGTGAAATCTGGTTTCCTTCTTTGTCGACACCAATCGGTTCTTGGAGGGATACTTCGTTTTTCATTTTTTTTGCCGAACGTATGGTCATAAGTATTTCATTTTCTATACATCTTGCCGCGTAGGTGGCCAGCCGGGTTCCCTTGGTTCTATCATAGGTAGAAATGGCCTTTATCAGACCTATTGTACCTATTGAAATTAAGTCGTCAGTATCTTTTCCGGTGTTGGCATATTTTTTGACTATATGGGCTACCAGCCGTAAATTTCTTTCAATTAATATATTCTTTGCATCTTCATCGCCTTTGGAATATTTATCCAGGTATTCCTGTTCCTCCTTTATGGACAGCGGCTTGGGAAAGGAATTGCCGTCCGAGATATATGAAGCCAACATGATAATTTCGTTAACCATCGAGGGGATTGGGAATCCAAATAAGGCGGAAAACATAAAAAAAAGACACCTCCCTATAATAGGTCACTCTAAATTATATGACTTATGTTGGGAAGATGTGCATGTATTTTTTTATTCAATAACGATTTTTTCCATGTCAAGCACTATATCCTTAAAGATTGGTACCGCTTTTTGAGATGAACTCCCCTGTCCTACGTTAAACACCACTATGGTATATCTAGGCTGTTCAACGGGATAGTAGCCAGCAAACCAAATATAGTTAATGTCTTCACTAAAGGCGGCGGTGCCTGTTTTGCCTGCGGTTCCGCCAACCTCTTCAATATAGGCATTTATGCCGGTACCTTCCATTGTTGCCTTGGCCAGTAATTTTTTTAGGGATAAGGCGGTGTTTATGTCAATGACCCTGCCCATATCGCCCTTTCGATTCTCTGATATAATGTTGTCCTTGGCATCCCTTATACTGTCCACCAACCTAAGTTTTTTTCTAATGCCGTTATTGGCTATGGTGGTTATTATATCGGCCACCTGTAGGGGGGTTACCTGTACCTCCCCTTGACCCAGAGTGAGGTTGCCAATGCCCGGGCCCTTTGTTTCCTCAACCAGTGGTAAGCTACCCTCCCTTTCCCAGGGCAGTAAAACATTAACCCTTTGCCCCAGACCGAATCTTTGGGCCATTTCTAGTATCTTGTCTCCCCCTATTTGCTGTGCTACTTGGATAAAGGTTGTATTACATGACCGGGCAAAGGCTTCTTTAAAGGTAATATGACCACATCCGCCATCGTCTTCGGTATAGCATTGATACTTCCAGCCCTGTACATATGTAAAGCCACTGCAATAGTAAGTATTTTCCTCAGTTATGGTACCGTTTTCTAAGGCCGCTGCTGTGGTTATTATTTTAAATACCGAACCCAATTGATAAGGTAATATGCAGTTATTAAGCAGGGAACCCGATACTTCAGACGACTTATTAATATTTGTTTGATCAAAATTAGGTCTGCTGGCCATTGCCAGTATATCGCCGGTTTTAATATCCACAACGATAATGGCACCCCTTTTGTCCAGTCTTTCGGCATGCTGTTCAACAACCTTTTGTACGTTGTAATCAAGGGTTAATACAATATTGTTTCCCTTGTGGGACAAAGACCTTCCTTTGGCGGATACCCTACCGGGTATTACCCTATCGCTGGCATCCATCATTACCGAAAGGATGCTTTCCCTTTTTCCTGTCAGATATTCGTTAAAGGTGTATTCCAGACCTGCAACCCCTTTATTGTCCGATGCCCGGGTATATCCTATAACGTGATTGGCGATGCCATCTTTTTCATATCTCCTGGGTTGGTCATAGAAGATTATACCTTGAAAATCCTTTGTATTTCCGGGTATTTTTGATGTATAATCACTGTCATTTCTTAAGGTATATACTTCAAAACCTTTTTTGTTATCAAGCCTGTTCTCTAACTCATGTTTGTCTATACCCTCCACAATTTCCGATAACAAACGGGCTGCATAACTGGCATCATAAATGCAGTTGGGGAAGACGGCTACCTTCCTTTCCTTGGTCCGGTTTGTGAAGGGTATCCCGTTCCTGTCCAAGATATTGCCTCTATTGTCAGTATAGGCAAGGGTCCTCATTCGCTGTTCCATGGCTTCCTGGGTAAAGGTTTTATTCTTGAACAATTGTATATAACCTATTTTCAATGTTAGCGCAAATATTATGACGAGAAAGATAATGGCCAGGCCCATCATCCTTCTTATCCTATAAAAGCCCATAAAAGAACCTCCTTAAGGTATATATATGTATTAATGCCTTTAGGAGGTTCTTTTATACATCATTCACTTTTCTTTCCTTATAATGTCAAGGGGTTCGACGGGCCTGTCCAAGACAAGTTTGACTATCTGTTGTGGATGAGGTGCACTTGTAATGGGCCTGCCTTCACTGTCCCACATGGATGCAATCCTTTGGGTGAAGTGCCGGCCGGATTTGCCCATTACCTCTATGGTGTCCCCTACAAAAAACCGATTCCTTTGTTCAATGGTGACAAGGCCATTGCTGTCATTGCCCTTAAGTACCAGGCCGATGAATTCATAGTCCCTTACGTATTTGCTGCTTTCGTATCCCTGATCAAAAGGCCCGGGTTTATCAAAATAGAAACCGGTGGTAAAGTGCCTGTGGCTAACCTTTTTTATCTCCTCCAACCAGTAATCATTAAATTCATAGCGGTCAGGGTTTTTGAAATACTCGTCTATTGCATGCCGGTACGCCTTTACAACAGTGGCCACATAGTACCCGCTTTTCATTCTGCCCTCTATCTTGAAACTGGTTATTCCGGCCTTTATCATAAGAGGTATATGCTGTATCATACATAAATCCTTGGAATTGAAAATATGGGTACCCCTCTCATCTTCATACACCGGGTAATACTCACCGGGACGTTTTTGTTCCATGATATAGTATTTCCACCTGCAGGGATGGGCACACTGGCCCCTGTTGCTGTCCCTGTAGGTCATATAATTGCTTAACAAACACCTTCCGGAATAGGAGATGCACATGGCTCCATGGACAAAGGCTTCCAGGTGGAGATCATCGGGAACCTTGGCCGATATTTCGCCTATTTCCGTAAGGGATAGTTCCCGGGCCAGGATAATCCTTTTTACACCGTGGTCCTTCCAAAACAGGCAGCTACGCCAGTTGGTACAATTGGCTTGGGTGCTTAGATGGAGTTCCAAATTCGGAGCTCTGTCCCTCACTGTGGTTAACACGCCAGGGTCTGAAACAATAACTGCGTCCACTCCTATATTCTTTAGGTTATCTATATAATCCTCCAAGCCTGGTAAATCATCGTTATGAGGGATGATATTTAAAGTCACGTATATCCTTTTACCCTTGTTATGGGCATAGCCTACCGCTTGTTCCAATTCATGTTGGTCAAAATTATCGGCACCGGACCTCAAGCCAAATCTTTTTCCGCTTAGATATACAGCGTCTGCGCCGTAGGCTAGCGCCATTTTCATTTTCTCAAAATTGCCCGCCGGTGCCAAAAGTTCCGGCTTATTCATTAACCCTTGCTTCCTCCTTTTTATAACTGATGGAGACACCGTCTCCCATAGGAATTATAATTGTGTCGTACAGGGGATGGCTACACAGATGATTTAAGAATTTTCTCATTCTTTTTACTATGGTTATTTTCCTTTTCTTGACCAGCTCGTTGTTTGCGATCATGCCCCTAAACAACACATTGTCGCAAATGAGCAGACCACCTTTATTGATGATCCGTGTACAGTGGGGTAATAGATCTATATAATGTCCTTTGCATCCGTCTATAAATACCAAATCATACTCATCCTGTATATTGGCCATTATATCCAGGGCATCCCCGATTTTGATGGTGATCATATCCCTGTAGGGCGACGATGAAATGTTTTCATATGCGCTGTCAACCATGGAACTATCCCTTTCGATGGTTACTATCCTGCCCCTGCCCTCCATGGCCTTGGCCATAACTAGGGTGGAATATCCAATGGCAGTCCCTACTTCCAACACATTTTTTGGTTTGCCCATTCTTATCAATATGGTTAACAGTTTGGCTATTTCCGGTTGTATAATTGGTATGTGGTTGTTTTTGGCGTATTGCTCCAGCCTTTGTAGGCCTTCATCCCCTTGGGTCAATAGTTGGCGTATATATCCTTCGATATAATCCAGGGTAACCGGCATGATCGATAATTACTCCTTGTTAAACCTTTTATTTTATAGTTGACCATATATTAAAATAAAATACGCGGTGTTTAAACCACGTATCAATTATTTGCCCAGTTTTCCCTATATTTCTTAACATCTGCGTTATGTTGCTTCAGTGTCTTATTAAAGGCATGTTCCTGGGTTTTCGGATCCTTTAGCACAAAATACAAGTACCCTTCATCCATGAACTGTTCATCGGGAAACAACGCAGCTTCTATGGCTGCCTTACCCGGTGATGCTATGGGCCCAATGGGCAGCCCCTTGTTCATATAGGTATTGTATGGTGATTCTATGGAGGTATCCTCGGTGGTCAAATCCCATTTGCGTTCTTTAATTATATACTGTATTGTGGCACAGGATTGAAGGGGCATGTCCTTTTTCATCCTGTTGTAAAAGACTGCCGATATTTTCTTAAAATCATTTACCGTGCCCTCTTTTTCTATTATAGACGCCAGGGTTACTACCTGATCTATGGTCATGTCCAGTTCCTTTGCCCGTTGAACATAGTCGTTGTTAAATACCTTATGGAATTGGTCCAGCATTTTTTCTATAACCTGTTCCGGTGTTGCATCGTCATACACTTCATAGGTGTCGGGAAACAGATATCCTTCCAGCCTGTGTTCCCTGCCCTCAGGCAGGTCGCTGAGCAATGGGTATGAAGATGTATCAAATTCTTCAATTTCCTTTAAAAAACTCTCCTTACTGGCTATTACACCCTTTTCTTTAAGGATTACAGCCACCTGGGGTATTTCCAAACCTTCACGTATCGTAAATCTTTTTGTACCCACCATGGCCTTGCCGGAGATTATTTCATCCATTATTTGCTCCAGATCCATGCTGGGTTTTAATTCATATTTCCCTGCCTGCATTTTGGTACTGTTATCGGACAGGTCTACATAAAGCTTAAATATGTTTTTGTTTCTGATTAAACCGTTTTCTTCCAAAATGGAAGCTATCGTTGATGTAGAGGCACCTCGTGGTATTTCTATTGCAATTATCGAGTCGTTTTTTGCATCAACCGGCCCCATGAAATAATTATAGGCTACCGTTACAATTATCGCCAATGTTCCTATTACTATCCCCATACTAATACCAAAGATTAGTAGCTTTCTTAAAAACCTTGACTTTAAGGTATCGCTGCTTGAGTGCCCACCCAGGTTGCTGTTAGCCCCTGCGATTTCCTTGCCGGCGTTATTATTTACCCCTTGTATTTGGGCCATGGTTTCCCCTCCAAAGTACTTTTTATTTACTTAATTATATATAATTATATATGTTGCGGGGTTATTTGACAATAAAATGGCCATACTAAATGCTCTTAGTACATTAGCCATTATTCTATAGGAGTCAGCTGCGTAGTAAATTGTGCTTGTCTAAAATTTTCTTGTATGTATATAAAAGGGGCATACCCATTCCATATAATACAATGGCCTGGCTTATGGAAATGGATAATGCCACGGTGGTATACGGGATATTCGAGTAGTAGCTGACCCATAATGCTACCCCAAAACCGTTTAGTAAGACCGGGGGTAGGGGGGCAAGATATTTATTTTTTATCCTGGATGTCAGATAAGCCGCAAATAACGTTATTAGGCTCCCTCCAAAGATGTCAATTAATTCATATCCCCCGAAAATATTGGCTATAAGGCAGCCAACAAATACTCCGGGTATAGCGGCAGATTCTATATAGGGAAGCATTACCAATGCCTCGGATACCCTAAACTGTATTGGACCAAAGGAAATAGCTCTTAATACAAAGGTCACAATAACGTAGACTGCAGCAATTATTCCGGCCTTGGCTAAAAATTTTGCATTCATTATAATGCCCTTTCCTGTTGTTTTACTTATCCTTTTCTAATAAGAAATCCAAATCTATATCCACGGCTTCACCTATTATTTTATAAACATCAGCCAGCATCTTGCTAAATGTTATTTCCGCCTGCAAAAAACTATTTATTTCACTATTATAGCTCAAAATTTCATAAAGCTTCTGAAGGTTTTGTATTTCTCCATCACTGGGTTTGTTACCACTCATCTGGGCCAGTTGTAATTTATATTGTTTATTTTTAAAATCCTTCAATAACTCTTTGTTTTTGGCGTCCCGTTCCACTGCATCCCTTGCCTTTAAAAAGGCTTTGTATTCACTGCTATGGGTTAACGCCCTTGCAAGTTCATGGGCCTTATCGTAAACATTCATTAATATGCACCTCCAAAGTTTATATGGCAGACAGAAGGGGTACTAAAAACGGTACCATAGCAGACAAAACCACCCCGGTAATAAAGGAGATCAAACCTACTTTGCCGTTTGTTGATTTAGAAATTACTGGGAGGGTCGTGTCCATAGCCGTTGCCCCCGCAGGGGCTATGGCCTCAATAAAACCGATTTTTTTGGCTACAACTGGTATCAACACTATGGCCAGCACTTCCCTTAATACATTGGTTATAAAGGCCAGGGCACCAATTTGAGCACCGCCGGTTTTTGATAGGATCACCCCCGATAATGAATACCACCCAAAACCCGCGCCTACGGCAGCCGATTCATTAAAGGGCATGCCCATGAGCAGACCCACCGCCGCTGACCCTGCAATACTACCTATAGCTATGCAGACAGGTATAATGAATATTTTCAGTCCCAGGGCCTTTAAATCGTTAAATAAGTTTTGGCTCCTACCAATGTCCATACCAACAAAAAACAATAATACATATAGTCCGATGTTTAAGATATTATCTATTATATTATCCAGTTCGATATGTGTTACAAACCTGCCCAGCACAAGGCCACATACAATGGCTATAACGATCTTTAAACTCACTGTTCCTTCTCCCATTTCTTGTTGAAGAGGGTTTTAACCGCCACAGAGGTTAGCACCAGGCTGCCTGCTATGGCACCGATGGACAGCACCAGTGCCTCTATACCCAATACATTTATAAATTGTATGGCACTATCGTCTATGCCTATCTTGATACCCATAATAAACAGGATGAAATACAGGCTGACCAGTTGAAATTTCCCCAGTCTGTTCTCAATAGCCCTTGGTATGAGATTAAGAAAGGCAATCGCCCAACCGGCAACTAGCACTACTAAGTAAACCCACATAGAGCTCCACCCCAGTTATATTTCCATTATAATTGGCAGGATCATAGGTTTCCTTTTGGTCTTTTCATACAAAAACTCTCTTAAGCTGTCCCTTATATTGGATTTTATCGATGACCACTCTGTCATCTGCCTTTCAATACACATATTTAAGGTTTCCTTTACCACCGTCTTGGCTTCTTCCATAAGATCTTCCGATTCCCGTACATAAACGAATCCCCTGGATATAATGTCCGGACCGGCTATAAGGGCCCCAGTTTCCTTGGCAATGGTTACAACCACCACAAATAACCCGTCCTGGGATAAGTGCTTCCTGTCCCTAAGGACTATATTTCCCACGTCCCCTACTCCGGAACCATCCACCAGCACTTTACCGCCCGCAACCTTTCCGTTAAAACGGGCGGATTTTTTGGTTAGTTCTATAACATCGCCGATATCGGATATGAAAATATTCTCCTTGGGCATTCCCAGGCTTTCCGCCAGCATGCCGTGCTGTTTCAAGTGGCGGTATTCACCATGGACGGGCATGAAATATTTAGGTTTTAATATGGTATGGATGAGTTTTAATTCCTCCTGACAGGCATGTCCCGATGCATGTACTTCCGACTGGGCATCGTATATTACATTGGCACCTCTTCTGAACAATAGATTTATTACCCTGGAAATTAGTTTTTCATTGCCGGGTATGGGCGATGAAGACAATATTACCAGGTCCCCGGGTATAATATCGAGCTTTTTGTGATCGGAAGTAGCCATCCTGGTCAATGCCGACATAGGTTCTCCCTGACTACCGGTGGTTATAATTACTATACGATCCTTGGGAATCTTACTTACATCATCTATATCTACTAGCATACCTTCCGGGATATTAATATATCCAAGCTCGGCCGACACACCGATTACATTAATCATGCTTCTGCCGGAAATGGCAACCTTTCTGCCATGGTTGTGGGCAGCATTGATAATTTGTTGTATCCTATGAACATTTGATGCAAAGGATGCAACGATTATCCTTTCACTGGCGTTCCGGAATATGCTATCAAGGTTTTGTCCAACAATTTTTTCCGACAATGTATAGCCCGGTCGCTCAACGTTGGTACTATCGGCCAGCAACAATAGCACGCCCTTTTGTCCTAGTTCCGCGAACTTGTTCAGGTTAATTACTTCCCCGTCTATAGGTGTATAGTCGATTTTAAAATCTCCGGTATGGACTACCGTACCAACGGGAGTGTGTATTGCCAACCCTACAACATCAGGTATACTATGGCTGGTTTTAATAAAGTCTATGGTGAAGTATTTCCCGATTTTTATCGTTTCTTCGGGTTTTACTATGTTTAATTGGGCTGCTTCCAACAGCCTATGTTCCTTGAGCTTGTTCTCCACCAATCCCAAGGTGAGTTTCGTACCATACAGAGGTACATTTATCTGTGTCAGTACATAGGGCAGCGCTCCGATATGGTCCTCATGTCCATGGGTTAGTAATATGGCCTTGATCAGTTCCTGATTTTTTATCAGGTATGATATATCGGGAATGACAAGATCAATGCCCAGCATATCCTCCTCGGGGAAAGTCAACCCGCAATCAATTACAATAATTTCATCATCGTACTCAAGAACCGTCATGTTCTTTCCGATCTCATAAACGCCCCCCAGGGGAATCACCTTTAATTTTTTTTTCTTACAAGTCAAATTGTACATTCCTCCTTCTGTAATTTTCTCCCGGCCAATTTCAATATTTCAATTATACTGTATTTGAAAGTTATAATCAACTAAGAATAACTTTATGACGGCTTTCTGATTCATTGGTTTAAATGTCTTGGGATTTACTGCAACCATGGTTACTATATATTTTTGTTCCCCAGCACATATCTGTTGAATACGCAACTGGGAGTATCTGAAACCCGGCCTAAATACTTTGATGCCACCAATCTTACATATTCGGCATGACTCCAGGCCAGGGGTGTAGCACTGCCGGTTGGTTCGCCGGAATCCTCCCATACCTGTTCCGGTAAGATATAACCCTCATTGGCGAAGGCTTCCATATATTTGATATGTTTATCGGCTTTATTGCCCAGAGCTATTTCATAATGTCCCCGTTCTCCGGTAAAAATAGGCCATATTCTGCCGATACCCATACCGGTATAAGGCTTACCGTCCTTGGTTTCACCATATCCATCGTGATTGTATCTATACCATCCCACTCCTTTTTTAGTTTCTACTCTGATTAGCGAATCCACCACCTTAAGGGTCGACAAAATCTTCGGATCGTCGGCTGCCTTCACGCCTAACCTCACCATCTCTAAAAAGCTTGGATCAACCACTTCCCTTTGATCGAACTGTCCGCCGCCGTTGCTGATATGTACTTTGTCGACGGTATTGGGATTGCCATGGGGACTGATCCTAAGGTAGTACCTACCATTAGCATGGAAACCGGTGGTGGTAAAACACCATTTATCAATATGCTCCTGCCAATGATCGGCTACCTCCAGATATTCTTCTATTCCATTATAATCACCGCTGTCCTTTGCAAGGGACGCCGCACATACCAGGCCAGCTATCTGTGCTGCAATACTTGCGGGGGAGTATCCCGAATTCTCTTCCCAGCGTTCTTGCTGTGTGCATGGGCCATTGGCAATTATATATTCTGCGGCGGGTTTTACCAATGAAAAGTACAAATCCCTTCTTCCCAACCGCCATGCCAGTATAATCGGGTCGGCTACTTCGTCCATCTGAACCCCGCCCCAATACGGATGCCCGTTCAACCACGAGTTTTGTGGAAAACTGCCATCCTTTCTTTGCTGCACCTTGTCCAGGTAATCAATAGCCCTATTGGCCGTTTCTAGGTCTCCGGCTGCGATAAATGCTGTGGCAGTGTGGTACAAGTCCCTGCCCCATACAAGGTGGTAGCCGCCCCTGTTGCTATCATCGGCTGCTTCACCCCATGGTATGCTCATGGAAGCAACCATAGCCCCTGGATATGTTTTATCTTCAAAGGCCTTCATAATCATTACACTGCTAAGATACAATTGGCTTACATTTCCGTCGAACTGATTTATCCTGGAACAATAACCGTTCCAGCCTTTTAGATATTCTTGTTCCAATATTTCATAGTCGTCATTTAAGGTGGCCAAGGCGGTAGAGGATGCTTCAAATTCGTTTCTTCCAAAGGACAACACCAGGTTAAATTCGTTTCCACCTGTTAAGTCAAGCTTGGCTACTTGGGCTATATTGCCGTTTTCTGCTATGTCAAATTGATAATTGAGCTTCATATTTGTCTTTAAATCGGTAAGTCCGTCATTTACTCCTATAAAACCGGTGGAGCATCCCTTCCACGGTATTGATGTGGCCAGGGCGCTGTATATGTTCCCTTCATATGCCAGTAACATAGTTTTATTATTTATTCTCTTAACATACCCTGTATCTCCCCCACCGCTGTTGTCTATATGGGGATCGTAGTATACATATAAACGGTAATCATTTATTGCACCACAAAGCGCTTCGAATTTACAGTTAATTATCAGGGAATTGCGCATATAGTCAGTTATTATCCGTTTAATAATCCTGTACTTTCCTTCCTTATCGGTACACACAATCCTATAGGCAAGGGCCTTAGGGTCAATTAGTTCTATAATGTGGTCCATATCATCTGCTTCTTCATCAACGAAGGTTTTTTTATCGGTGACTACAAACTTCAATTCCTTACAGTTGGCGGTATCTAAGGTGGGATAATACACCTCGGTAACAATGCCCTGGGCTATTGTAAACCATACTTTTGAATAGTAATTAAAGGCGGTGCCAACACCGATCTTTTTTGCAGAAGACCAAGTTGCTTCGGCACCGGGCCAACCAAAGGCGTAACCGCCTATTTGTTTTCTAATTCTGTACATGTGCCCCGTCCTCCTTATCATGTTTTAAGTTTTTCTTTTTCTAATAAATTTAAAGGTTTTTGAATATACTATTTTTGTTAGTCAATAATAGTACTATTAATTATAATTTCCCACAGACAGATATATTTATTATAGTGTTTAGGTTTAATTATTTTAGGAGGTTGGTCATGAGCACGTCACTGGAAGTTCATAGAATCGACAATTATACCATACCCGACAGGTATGGAACAAGCGAGCTGCATTTGCTGTCAAAGGATCCGGATTGGGTCTTTGCCTATTGGGAAGTAACACAGGCCCAAAGAGATAAATTCTTGGATATACTATCCTCCGATGCGAGAGAAAAAAGCTGCTGGAAACTTAAGTTAAACAACTTATCCAATAGAACCTATGGTTTTCATGATGTGGATATAGATACCCCCAGCTGGTATATAAATACCCGCTGCCCCGACAGCTTGGTTAGTGCAGACCTTGGCCTTTACCTGCCGGATGGAATATTTTTACCCATATTAAGCTCAAATATTGTATATACATCAAGGGATGGGGTATCAGATATTTTAAATACATATTATATAAATATTTTCGATATGGTAAAAGAAGGCAGGAAAAAGCCCACCTTTATGGGATTTGGCACCTACCCAGTTTCAACAAGTGGTTCTGAAGCATACTTTGGCATCAGTTCTTATAATCTGTTCAATTAAAGGGAGGTTGAAAAGATGACTAAGGGATATTTAAGTTTAATACTCCATGCCCATTTACCCTATGTAAGGCACCCGGAATTCGAGGAATACCTGGAAGAGAAATGGTATTTTGAAGCAATGGCGGAAACTTACATACCGTTGGTGGACATGTTTGATCAGCTGGTAGATGACAATATACCATTTCATATAAGCATGACATTAACACCGCCCCTGTTGTCAATGATGGATGATCCACTGCTGAGGGAACGATTCTTAAATTATTTGTATAGACTGATGGAATTATCAGAAAAAGAGGTACAACGGACCAAGAATATGTACCAGGTCAGTGAAGTAACCAAGATGTATAGGGACAAGTTGAAAAGGATATTGTATATCTTTAGGGATAGATACCATGGCAATATTATCAATGCATTTAGAAAGTATAAGGATCTTGGATATATTGAACTGTTGGCAAGTGCGGCCACCCATATATATATGCCATTATATGAGGAATATCCTGAGGCAATAAATGCCCAGATTCAACAGGGGATAAACACCTACAGGCGTTATTTCCATGATAGCCCAAAGGGATTTTGGTTACCGGAATGCGGTTATACTCCTGTTCTTGATGAAATACTCAGGAAGCATAATATATACTATTTTATTTGTGAAAGCCATGGTGTTGAGTACTCTATACCCAGACCGGAATACGGCACCTACGCACCTATATGCAGCCCAAGGGGTGTTGTTGTCTTTGGTAGGGACCAGGAATCCTCTAAACAGGTATGGAGTATGGATGAGGGTTACCCCGGTGATTATGATTATAGGGACTTTTACAGGGATATCGGATATGACCTGGACTACGAATATATAAAACCCTATATACTTCCAAACGGCCAACGTACCCATACAGGCCTTAAGTATTACAAAATCACGGGAAAAACAAAGGATAAGCATATTTATATCCCTGAAAACGCGATGGAAAAGGCGTCTATCCACGCAGGAAATTTCATGTTTAACAGGCAACAGCAAATAAATTATTACAGCGGTGGCATGAACAAACCCCCAATTGTAGTATGTCCCTATGACGCCGAGCTCTTTGGCCACTGGTGGTTTGAAGGTGTAGACTGGCTCAATTTTGTAATAAGAAAGAGCGCCTTCGACCAGGATACCTACCAATTGACAACACCCTTTAAGTATCTGGAAAAATACCCAAGGGTGCAGGTGGCCCAACCCTGCCCATCCAGCTGGGGATATCAGGGATATAATGAGGTTTGGTTGAACGGTAGTAATGACTGGATATACAGACATATACACAAAAGTCTGGAGAGAATGACCTTCCTTGCCGATAGGATAAATGCCGGTTCACCATTAATGGAAAGAGCACTGAACCAAGCTGCCCGGGAAGTGATGCTGGCCCAGAGCAGTGATTGGGCATTTATAATGAAAACTGGTACGATGGTTGAATACGCCAAAAAAAGGACCATAGCCCATTTGGGAAGGTTTAACAGAATTTATTATGATATCTTGAACAATTGCATAGATGAAAATTGGCTGAGAGATATAGAGTATATCGACAATATATTCCCCGATATGGATTATAGAATGTATAAGAGCCCGGCAAGTCCCATTCCGGGCATATCCCAAGCCTTGACATTGTCGCCCTAAAAAATATAAGCTCTGTATATATCTGTATATAATAGCTGTATATAATAAGATTATAATATTTTTCATAATTATATGAAAACAGTTTTTATATATTAAGATTGGCCCCTTTTCCGGATAACATCCTTGGTCAACCGGAAGGGGCCTTTGTTTTAATTATAAGTTTTGACTTAAAAATATTTTTGGAGGATTGTTTAGTCAGTTTAAGTTATTTGGATATAGTATGCTTTATCTTGTCTACATATATATCCGACAATTCTTCCGCAAATTCTTCATTGACTCCTTCACTGAATATTTTGCATATAGGCTGGTCACCGTCCGGGAGTATTAAGGCCCACCCGTTATCATGGACCACCTTTATTCCCTCAAAGAATTGAGTATCTTCCCTTTTGTGTTCTTCTATCAATGAACGCATTACCTTGCCCTTTGCGTCCCAAGGGCAGTGTACCGTCTTTTTTACCAGATAAAATGCCGGTATGGCATCCAGCAATTGGGTAAGGGAAATCTGTGCCACGGAAAGGTGTTCCATTATCTTTAACAAGCCCGCAATGCCGTCAAAATACATATTAAACTGATTTATTCCCTTGCCAATGGTAATTCCATTGTCCACAAGACCTTCCATAAGGGCTTGCTTTGACGACTTGGTCCGAAGGACTTCGCCGCCATATTGCATTGCAAGTTTTTCAATTATATTGGGGGCGGTTATGGGCACCACCACTTTGTTGCTTGTATCGGATTTCAATACTATCAAGGAGCATAGAACATAAAAGGCCTCATCCTTTACCACCCTGCCTCCTTCATCAATGATTACCAGTTTTTCTCCGTCTTCTTCAAGTATTGCTGCAAAATCCGCCTTTACTTTCCTTATCTGATTCTTTATAAGGTCGCTATTTTTGCTTGTCAGCTCCCCTTGACCCTGGGTGGTGTCATAATTGAAATACCGGAAGGAGATATTCAGGTTATGAAAAAATTCTTCTATCAATTCCTTAGCCTTACCATTGCCGGTGCTTATCAGGCATTTTAGCTGTCGCTTTCTGATAGCATCCGTTCTTAGTGATCTTAACAGGTTTTCAACATAAGCCGATTTTACATCATCAAGTTCCTCAACCTGTTTAATGTCATTCTTGTAACATAACCTAAAATCCTCCCGGACAAAGAGGTTTTCTATCTTTCTGTGCCAATCCCTTGAAACATCAGTCCCTTTATTGCCTATAAAGCTGATAACGACATTTTTCTTACCTACTATTTGATCGCTTATATGTATAACACCGTCCAAGCCATAATAGGCTGCAGCAAACCTGGCCATTGGGATAATTAATTCCTTTAAATCGTAGACCTGAATGCCGGTTGACAACAACCCGGAAATCATAGCATGTTTAACCATGGCCAAAGATGGATTGCCATTGCTGCATATACCAACCCTGCTGTTTTGCTTTAAAGCCGTACCGTAGGCCGATGCAATCCTGGCCGAGAGTTCAGGTGTAATTTCTACGTTTATCTCACCGGTTATGCCCCTTTGACCAAATATATGCTTCAGGTATTTGGTACCCCATACCACACTCTGGTTAACAATTGTTTTTTCTTCAATTGTTTTATTGGGCCAGATTTTTACGCCGGGTTTTACAGTACTGCTTTGTTCCAGTTTACAGTCATAGCCCACCACTGCGCCTTCGAACAATGAACAGTTTTCCTTAATCCTCACTTTGCTGCACAGTATGCTGCCCCGTAATCGTGTATGCTGGCCGATATACACATTATCCCATGTAATGCTTCTTTTAATGCTGGTATTGTCGCTAATGACGTTATTATTACCGATTATTGAAAAACCATCGATAAAGACATCATCTGACACCGTACAGTTATCGCCCAGAACAGTCGGGCCGTTTATTTCGGCCCTATCGGATATTTTGACGTTTTGGCCTATCCATACCCCTTCTCTTATTTGTGTTCCCGGTATGTTAACCTTAACCTTGCCCTTCAGGATATCAAAATGGGCCTGCACATATTGCTCTAGATTGCCAATATCACACCAGTATCCCTTGGCAACATATCCGTACATGGGCATCTTTTCTTTAAGTAATATGGGAAATAAGTCCTTACTAAAGTCAAATTTCTGATTCTTTTTGTAGTATTTGAAGATTTCAGGTTCCAGTATATATATACCTGTATTTACCGTGTCGCTGAACACCTCGCTCCAGCACGGTTTTTCCAGGTACTGTACTATTCTGGAGTCTTCATTGGTAATTGCTACTCCGTATTCTAAGGGAACGGTAACCTTGGTCAAGACCATGGTAGCCAGTGAACCATTCCTTTTATGAAAATCCACTGCCTTGGACAGGTCGATATCCGTTAATGCGTCTCCGCTGATAACAAGAAATGTATCATGGAGAAAATCCTCGGCATTCTTTACGCTGCCCGCTGTACCCAGAGGTGTTTCTTCAATAAAATAAGTTAAGTTAGCGCCAAATTGTGCTCCATTGCCAAAATAGTCTTTGATTGCCTCCGGCATATACTGAAGGGTGACGCCTATATCACTGATTCCATGATGTTTCAATAGCCTTAATATATGTAGCATTATAGGTGTATTAA
>JBMNSO010000029.1:0-16424 GCA_050945235.1 Mahellales bacterium | reverse complement strand
CGGAGTAGAAACCTCTAATCAGAATGTATTAATAAAGCTAGTAAAAATCGATGATTTATGGAAAGTAAAGTGGAATTCTGCAATCTTGCCTCAGACCTGAAGGGAGGAATATAAATGAAAACAGTTACTGTATATGTACTACTGGTGTTTTGCATATTAGTCTTTGCATCAGGATGCGCTAGGAAAGTGAAGACGCCAGAGGGTACTGAGGAGCCACAACAGAATAACCAGCAATACAGCCAGCAACAAGATGTCTCTGATACGCAAAAAATAAGCGTAGTGCTTTACTTTGCAAATAAAGACATGAGCAAATTGGTTACAGAAACCCGAGATACAATTATAGAGACAGAGGAAAACAGGGCATTGGCCACTTTAAACCTTTTATTCGAAGGTCCATTAAACACAGAATTTGTGCATACAATACCAAAGGGTACAAAGATATTAAACTTTACTCAGGCTGAAAATATAGCGACGGTAAACCTTTCCAAGGATTTTGTCGAGGCCTCACAGTTGGAGCAGGCAGTGGCCAGGTTATCCATTGTAAATACTATTACTGAATTTGAAGATATAAAATATGTAAAGTTATATATTGAGGGTAATGAGCTAGAAAATGAAAACGGCCAGCCTTTTGGCTTGCAAACCCGTACCAGTACCGATGTTTTAGTGGAAATGGCACAACAGGAGCAAACGCCAGTACAGACAGAAGAAGACGGTACAACCATAGAAAGAAAGAAGGCCATATTATATTTCCCCGATGAACAATCCATGTATGTGGTACCCGAGGTAAGGGAAATAGAGGTTGTAAACAAAGGTATCGCCCAAGCATTGGTTAAGGAGTTGATGGCGGGGCCACAAAAACCAGGTTTGATCAGCATGATCCCCGATGAAGTTAAGCTAATTGATATAAGCGTGTCCGATGGAATAGCCAGGTTGAATTTTTCCAAAGAGCTGAGGTACAATTTTCCTGCAGGAACGGCCGGAGAGTCCATGTTCATAGGGTCTATAACCAATACCCTGACGGAGATCAGTACAATAAAGGGCGTAGAATTTTTAATAGAAGGCAAAGCAATAGAGGGTTTTGGTCATGGTGAGATAGTTGGGCCCTTTGAAAGGAATACAAGAATTATAGGCAAAAGGATAGTTCTTTATTTTTCCGATGAACAGGGGACCCAACTTATACCGGAGTATAGAGCTATTCCCCAGAATGAGCTCGGTGTAGCCAGGAAGATAGTAGAAGGCCTTATTGAAGGGCCTGCTAAAGAAGGGTTAAGACCGGTAATACCATACGGGGTTACAAAAAATGACCTCCTCAATATATGGATAAAGGACGAAACGGCATATGTGGATTTCTCCAGGAACTTGAAGGGTAAGCATGCCGGGGGTTCTACAGGGGAGGCAATTACTATATATTCCATAGTAAATTCCCTTACAGAACTACAAAATATAAAACGGGTACAGTTTCTGATTGAGGGAAACAAAGAAGATGAATTGACAGGACACGTAATCTTCAGTGAACCATTTATGCGAAATCCAGGAGTGATAAAAAACGGTAATGGGAAGTAGGGGATGGTTTCATCCCCTACTTTAAATTAAATAATAAATTATAGTCATAGAAGGGGGATACATATGGATTGTGCTATTGAAGAAAACAAAAAAAATTGTACCTGTACATATCCTTGTAGCAATAGAGGCGCGTGCTGCAAGTGCGTTATGTATCACAGAAAACGCAATGAAATTCCTGGCTGCTTTTTTCCAAAGGAAGTAGAGAAGACCTATGACAGGTCCATAGAAGCCTTTATTCGATGCTTTAAAGGATAATTATTCCGAGAAAGGAATTAGGTTAACAATTCAAGGGATTATGCCATTTAGGCATAGTCCCTTGAATTGTTAAATAAGGAATAAGTGTATCGATACAATAACAGCGCTGTTTGGTTTTTTTCTACTATAGACCTTGGTTTTAGATACAAAAGGGATATAATTGTATTATGCAATAGCAGTGACAGGTAATAAGGAGGCCAAAAAGATGTATAAAAGCACAAAACTTATGATAATATCTGCACTAATGATAGCACTGGTAACGGTTTTTACCATATTAATAAGAATACCCATACCTGGGACCCAAGGCTATATTCATATAGGAGATGTTATGATATATAGTTCCTCCATACTCTTGGGTAATCCTGCAGCCTTTTTGGTGGGTGGAATAGGTTCTGCCATTGCCGACCTATTATATTTTCCCCATTATGCCCTGCCCACATTTATAGTCAAGGGTATTATGGGATTAATAACAGCCTGGATACTTTATAGGGCTAAAGTTATACCTTCTCTGGGAAGGATAATAATAGCCATGGTTGCGGGCGGAGCATGGATGTGTATAGGTTACTTCATTTATGAAACCATTGTTTATGGGCTGGCCTATGGCTTGGCCGGCATCGGATTCAATATACTACAGGCATTTGGTGGAGCCGTACTAACGCTACCCTTTATAAGGATTCTTTTAAAGCTCAAGGACACTCTCTAAAAAATGCGGTATATGTGGTGGATAATGTCGGTTTATCTGGTACAATTATAATATGGAGGAGGTCTTGATATGAGCCATTTTTTTGCTTATCTGTCAAGGATGAAGCTTATCAAGCGTTGGGGATTAATGCGCAATACCAACCCTGAGAATATACAGGAACACAGTTTGGAAGTGGCGATAATAGCCCACGGCTTGGCGGTTATAAGAAACAAAATATTTAATGGAGATGTAGACCCTGAAAGGATCATGGCCCTTGCGGTGTTCCATGAAGTAGGGGAGGTAATTACCGGAGATATTGCAACACCGATAAAGTATTTCAATCCGGAGATAAAGAAGGCCTATAATGAAATCGAAAGGGTAGCCAAGTTACGATTGTTTAATATGCTGCCCGATGAGCTTAAGGAGGATTATAATTCACTTTTCTTTTTAGAAGAAAAGGACTATGACCACTGGAGAATAGTTAAGGCTGCCGATAAGATTTCAGCCTATCTTAAATGCCTTGAAGAACTTAAAGCCGGCAACCAGGAATTCCTCAAGGCAAAGAAGGCTATAAAGCGGGAAATAGATAAATTTGATTTGCCAGAGGTTAAATATTTTATCGAAAGGTTTGTTCCCAGCTTTTCTTTGGCACTTGATGAGCTTAATTGATATTTTATATACAGTACCAGCTGATTATTCCACAAGCCAAACGCCTCCCGGCATTACCCGCCGGTTGTGTACGATAATCATCGGGATTCTCGTGGATTATCACAGACTTACCTACCACATCGACAGGTTTAAACCTATCTGTAAAAAAGGACATTTGGGCACAGCCGTTGTTAGAAAACAGCACCGGAAAATCGCCGGCATGGTTGCCATGGGGCTGGTCATCGGGATTCCAATGCTCTCCTGCCGCCTGGAAGGGGTTGGCCGGATCCCCTATTTTACAGCTGCCAAACCCATGGATGTGAAACCCGTGGGGTCCTACCGGGTTGTTGCCATACCCCGCAGGCTGGTATGGCGGAAGGCCGGTTACCCGGACACAAACTATGGTGCCCCCCGGCACGTCCATGAACAATACCTGGCCCGTTATTTGGGGTGCTAGGGGACCACCCTTGATATAAGCTACGGCCGTTTCTCCCCTGGGGTTGTGGGATCTATTAAATAAACTATTCATTTATAACACCTTCCTTTTTCCATAGGTAAAGTATGTTCCCAGTAAAGATATTATATATTATGTAAACATTTATGCCCCGGTGAATAAATGGCATAGATTCATCATTATTTTTAAAGTTTTTAAAAATGATTAAAGATAATATATTGATTTAATAATGTAGTTTTTGTCTATAAAAAATATTTTATGTTGCTTTTAACAACGATTAACTGTATACTATAAAAAATTACTTTTAATCGGTATTATGCAACTATTTTATTTGGAGGGTTGAGATATGCGCATAACAAAGAAGTCGATGAAACTGGACCACGTATGTTATGACATTAGAGGGCCTGTACTCGAGGAATCGAAGCGTTTGGAGGAAGAAGGCTATAATATAATTAAGCTGAATATTGGCAACCCTGCACCCTTCGGTTTTGATGCACCGGATGAAATCATTCGGGATATGGTCAAAAATTTGGCTAATGCCCAGGGCTATTGTGATTCCAAAGGTATTCTGCCTGCCCGGAGGGCAATAACCCATTACTGTAAAAAGAAAGGGATACAAAATGTAGAAATAGATGATATCTATATAGGCAACGGTGCCAGTGAGCTTATAACAATGTCTATGCAGGGATTATTGGATAATGGCGATGAGATACTTATTCCCGCACCGGATTACCCCCTTTGGACCGCAGCGGTCAATCTGGCCGGCGGCACGGCGGTGCATTATATGTGTGACGAACAGGCGGACTGGTGTCCGGATATTGACGATATAAAGAGCAAAATATCAGACAAGACAAAGGGAATAGTTATCATTAACCCCAATAACCCCACAGGTGCCGTATATAGTAAGGATTTATTGCAACAGATTGTGGATATAGCAGCAGAACATGAGCTCATCGTGTTTTCCGATGAAATCTATGACAAGATTCTTTATGATGATGCTGAGCACGTGTCAACGGCATCTTTGAGGGATGACATACTCTTTGTTACCTTTAACGGTTTATCCAAATCCCACCGTATTGCTGGTTTTAGGGCCGGGTGGATGGTGATAAGTGGCAATAAACGTCCTGCTAAGGACTATATAGAAGGCCTAAATATTTTATCGGGTATGCGCTTGTGCAGCAATGTGCCGGTACAGTTTGCCATTCAGACAGCACTGGGTGAAAATGAAAGCTTAAATAAGCTGATTCTTCCGGGAGGTAGGCTGAAGGAGCAGAGGGATTATTGCTATAAACACCTGAACAACATACCCGGTATCAGCTGCGTTAAGCCTAAAGGTGCCTTCTATGCCTTCCCGAAAATCGACACAAACCGGTTTAATATAAAGGATGACAGACAGTTTATTCTAGATTTGTTACTGGATCAAAAGGTACTTTTGGTTCAAGGCACAGGCTTTAATTGGCCCCAGCCTGACCATTTCAGGGTTGTATTTCTACCAATAATTGATGATCTGAAAATAGCCATCGGAAGGATAGAACAGTTTCTTTCATACTACAAGCAGCACTAAATAATAGCTTGATGAACTTAACGCCTTGCTTTGCAAACAGGGCGTTTGTTTTTACCAATGCCTAAGGTTTGTGCCATTTTTAAACTCTTTTTCTTTTAAAAAACCCTATGACAAGATGTTTCTTGCTACTGGAAAAATCCTTTGATATAATACTACTGTAAAGGAAAATAGCGGTATTAGACATTGATTGACAGGGGATTTCGATACTGTTTCAATGGATTTTATGGGGTGGTTTTGTTATGGACTTTAGGGCGGTAATTTTTGACTTGGATGGTACACTGTTAAATACTATTGATGATTTGGCCGATTCCATGAACATTGTTCTCGAAGGTTTAGGTTTTCCCAGCCATGGTGTCGAAAAATATAAATACTACATTGGGGATGGATTATATAATCTGGTATCCAGGGCTATCCCAAGGGATAGTCATGATGAAGATCTTATATGGCGTTGTATTGACCGTTTCAGACAGGAGTATAACAGGCGCTGGGGTAATAAAACCCGGCCCTATAACGGGATTCCCCAACTCCTGGATGGTTTGAAGGATAGGTCTGTACCCATGGCTGTATTATCCAATAAACCCCATGAATTCACGAAAATAATAGTGGATAAGTTTTTCCCCCAATGGCATTTTAGTGCTGTTTTTGGTGAGCGAAAGGGTATACCCAAAAAACCCGATCCCACTTCGGCATGGGAGATTTGTCGGATACTGGGTATGCAGCCGGAGGAATTTTTATATATTGGTGATACCAATACCGATATGAAAACGGCTAGGGCTTCAAATATGTATGCCGTAGGTGCCCTTTGGGGGTTTAGGGATGCCGATGAATTACTAGAAAGTGGTGCACAGACACTGGTTGAAAGGCCGGTGGATGTATTGAGGCTTTTATAGAAACATTGCAACGTAAGACTCTTCCATTGATATATAGTATTTGGAATAATGGGGAGTGATTATTATTAAGCATTTTCAATGTACTTGGCAAACTGAGGACGGCCTTGGGATCTTTGCCCAGGGCTGGGTACCAGAGGCACAGCCAAAGGGGGTTGTGGGTTTAATCCACGGTATAGGTGAACATAGCGGCAGGTACATGTCCTTGGCCCGGTATTTAACCTCGGCGGGTTATGTGCTGTTGGCCTTTGACCAGAGAGGCCATGGCAGATCTATGGGCAGGCGTGGCCATACACCTTCCTATGATGCGCTGATGCAGGATATTGACGATTTTATAAACAAGACCTGCCACCGGTATAGGGAGCTTCCTTGTTTTATTTACGGCCATAGTTTGGGAGGAAACCTGGCCCTTAATTATGTTTTAAGAAGGGAGCCAAACCTGGCTGGGGTGGTTGTGACAGGTCCTTGGATCAAGCTTGCCTTTGAACCGTCTCCTTTTAAAGTATTACTAGGCAAAATCTTTAATAGAATATGGCCAACATTTTCTCAAAAAACCGACCTTGATGTGAAAGCCCTTTCCAAGGATGGTAATGTTATCAGTGCATATCAACAGGATCAGTTGGTCCATGATCTGATTACCGCCCGTTTCTATATTGAAGTTTCCCAAGCGGGTGCTTGGCTTCTTAGTAACGGTTTCCGATTTCATCTGCCGTTATTGATCATGCAAGGCAGTGACGATCAAATAGTAAACCCAAAGGCTACAAAGGAGTTTGCCCGAGGAGTGACTAAGAATTGTACATTTAAGCTTTGGGAAGGCCTTATGCATGAAATACACAATGAACCCGAGAAAGAACAGGTATTCCGGTTTCTGGTATCCTGGCTGGATAGTCATTTGGCAGGGGTAGTTGAATAACAGCGCATACTGTTATTGTGTTGCTTTGGGCATTAGCATGCCAATTAAATCAGTTTAATATCAGGGGGTCTAATTGTATTGAGTATTATTACCGGTCTTGTAAAAAAGGGAGATATTACAATACTTTACTTGCTAAACAGGAGAATTCACTGTAATTGGCTAAACGTATTTATGAGGGCCGTCACCCAATTGGGGTCCACTGGCTTTTCTGTGCTTTTGCCGCTTATATTAATGTTAACAGCCAAGCAAGGAATAAAGACTATGGGTGCAGAGATAGGTTCTACCTTGATATTAGGCCAAATAATAGTACAACTACTGAAAAGACTGGTGAACAGGCCACGGCCTTATAATATATTGAAGGATATAGTAGCCAAAAAACCACCGGCTTGTAAATATTCATTCCCATCGGGTCATACCTGTGCAGCCTTTTCCATTGCCTTTCAGATAGCGGCCAATATACCCAGCCTTGCGGTGGTATTAATATTAATAGCTTCAATGGTGGCTGTATCCCGGATATATTTAGGGTTTCATTATCCCAGTGATGTGGCTGTCGGGGTAATAATAGCCTATATATCTTATTTGATATAAGATTAGCCTAGGGATACGGGTATATTAAACGGAATCTTTCGGCATCATATTTTAATAAACTAACGTCTTAAACAGGAGGTGTTTGGGGTATGGATATTACAGTACTGGGAAAATTCGGGCCTTTTCCGGGTTCGGGGGGCGCCTGTTCGGGGTATCTGTTAAGAAGCGGGGGGGTTAATCTGTTGCTGGACTGTGGCAACGGGGTCTTGAGCAGGCTCCAGCAGATTTGTGAAATAACGGAACTGTCGGGTATAATTCTATCCCATTTGCATAGTGATCATATATCCGATATGATGGTTCTAAGATACGGATTGGATATATTAAGGAAAAGGGGAATGTGGCAAGGGCGGATGCCTCTGTTTACCCCTATACGACCGGAGGACGAATATAAAAAACTAGATTATAACGATGTGTTTTCCATAATGGGCATAGATGATGATATGGGCATATCCCTTGGGGGCCTGTCCATTACCTTTAAGAGAATGCAACATCCTGTGCCCACCTTAGGAGTATGTGTAAAAGAAGGTTCCTTTAAATTGGTATATTCCGGTGACACCGCATTCAGTAAGGACTTGGTATCCTTTGCCAAGGATGCTGATCTTTTAATATGTGACGGGTGTTTCCTAGACCAAGATAAGCAGGGCACCAACCCGCCCCATATGACAGCCGGCGAGGCAGGCAGAACAGCCAGGGAGGCTGGTGCAAAAAGGTTGATGATATCCCATCTTTGGTATAAAAACGATGAGAAACAATACTTAAAGGAAGCAAGGGAGTTTTTTGACAATACGGTTATTGCCCAGGAAATGAATACATATAAGGTTGGATGATACTGATACTCAGTTACGACTTGCGATTACGGTAAATGCGGGAAATGGATCTATAAATGGTTTAATGTACCTTGGTTTGTCTTATTTGTAGGAGGCAATATACTATGTCTAGAAGACTGGCATGGGTTTGCTTTGCATATATTTGCGGTATAGTGGTTGGGCGGTGGGCTCATGTAAGTGTGGAAATATGGGTCGTTTCAATGATTGCCTGGGTAGGACTACAGTTGGTCATGGGTATAAAAGATAAAAGACATATCCTATTGACTATTGTAGTCGTTTTTTTTATGATAGGATGCCTTAGGGTGGGCATTGTTGAGGATACCCATGAAACTGACAATATATGCCGAAGTGATAGCAAACAGGTGATTATAGGCACTATAGTGGATAAAGAACCTGCAAATTATGGCAGGCTTAATTATGTGGTTAAAACCGAAGGGATCCTGTGGAACGGGGAAAAAATATATAAAAAGTCTAAAAAGATACTGGTGAGGGTATATGTCAATGGACAGCAACCCAGCTATTTGCCGGATCAGCAACCCTCATTTTTTCCGGGTGACAGGGTAAGGATAGAGGCTGACCTTGACATGCCCCATGGGCAGCGCAACCCCGGCGGTTTTGACTATAGGAGGTATTTGCTCGGAAAAGGCATAACCATGGTATGCAGCATAACCCCTGACAATATGAGAAGGTTACGCACCACAAAATCCTTCAATGCATATAGGTTTTTATATAGCATAAAGGAACACATGTACCGGCAACTCGATAACGGATTAAAGAATCCCGGAGCGGGTATCGGCAAGGCGTTGGTATTTGGCGATACTGGGTACATAGACAGCGATATACTGGAAGGCTACAGGGAAACCGGTATAGGGCATATGCTGGCAGTCTCCGGTCTCCATGTGGGGTTGTTGGTCATGTTAGTTCATGGAATACTCAAATACTTAAGGGCTAATAAATGGCTTTCTTTTATTTTAACCGGTATTTTTTTGATAATGTATATAATAATAACCGGGGGGCCGGCGTCAGTCATCAGGGCATCGGTTATGACCATGGTGGTTTTATTTTCCCAATTGGCGGGACGGAAGGTAGATGGTGTAACCAGTGTTTTGTTCAGTGCCTTTTTTATCACTCTAATCTGGCCTTTACAATTATTCGATGTGGGATTTCAACTATCCTTTGTGGTAACACTATCCATTATTTTATACTACTCTAAAATATCTCAGCTTCTTGCCTTCCTACCAAAATATATAAAGGACGCTGTAAGCATCAGTTTGGCCAGCCAGATAGGGATAATACCCGTAACCGCCTTGTATTTCAATTATATAAGTCCCTTAAGTCCGGTTATTAATCTTATAATGGTACCCCTATTGAGCCTTGTCCTGGTATTGATTATTTTCATGCTATTATCCGGTTTTATATTCCATGGTATATACATGGTGTTGGCCTTGGTATCTTCGACGCTGATTAATCTGGGCAATTCAATAACGGCGTTTTTCCACAATATCGCGTTTTCTATAGTGGACGTACCTTATCCTTCACCGGTATTCATGGTTCCTTATTATATATCAGCAATATATGGTGCGGTAGCCATATACAGACCAAAATTCAGGAAAAGATCCCTGCCGTCCTTTATCAAGGCCATGGTTGTATCCTGTTGCGTTTTTATTGCAATCTCCATTGCAAATACCAATACAAAATATATGGAGATTACTCTTTTGGATGTGGGCCAGGGGGATAGTGTAGTAGTAAGTACGCCGTCAGGGCACAATATTCTTATAGACTGTGGTCCAGGGCCTACTGGAGGGGAAGAGGATCAGGAAATATGGGATGCGGGAAAAAGTACAGTCCTGCCGTATTTAAGGTACAAGGGAATAAACAGGCTGGATGCCATATTTATCTCCCATCCCCATGACGACCATATGGGCGGCCTTTCCAGCATTATAAATACCATTAAGGTGGACAGGCTGTATATGCCGCCTGTCGATTATCAAGACAGTATGGTGACGGCAATCATTGAAGAGGCAAGGGAAAACAATGTGCCTATGACATATATTACCGATGACCATTCAATAAAGATAGGGGACTGGATAAGCATAAAAGCGGTCCATCCCCCAGATACTTTGAAGGCTTCATCCACCGACACGGCCAATGACAGTTCCTTGGTTTTGCTGGTTACTTATAAAAGGTTTAAAATGCTATTGGCAGGTGATATAGGAAAGCTGGGCGAACAGTCGGTACTGGCATCCGGTAACGATATTAACGCTGATATATTAAAAGTTCCCCACCATGGCAGTAAAACATCCAGCAGCCCGGAGTTTATCGACCGGATAAACCCAATCTATGCATTGATTTCTGTGGGTAACAACAATTACGGCCATCCTAGTGATGAGGTGATGGAAAGATATCGGGATAATGGTACAGAGGTAATTACCACTAAAGAGGCCGGGGCAATTACTATAATAACCGATGGGACGGGTTTTAGTATCAAAGGCTACATTAACCAAAACGGTCGGTAAAACCCAATACTTGCCGCTATTTATTAATTGAGGTAAAATTAGTGTTAATTAGTTGTAGCGTTAATCAGTTAATGAATGGGGATAGAAATGGTGATTATTAAGCAATATTTAGTTATTTTATCTTGTTTATTAATAGGAGAGTTGATTTCATATGGCCTTAACCTAACGGTTCCCGGAAATGTTGTGGGTATGGTGATATTAACCATAGCCTTGGTTTCTGGTATTATCAAGCTGGAAACAGTTGAAAAGGCCGCAGACCAATTAATTAAAAACCTGATACTGTTTTTCATACCTTTGACTGTAGGAGTGGTGGCCCACAAGGATATCTTGAAGGAGTATTTTCTACCTATAACTGTATCAACCATTGTCAGCATATTTTTGGTATTGATAGTTACAGGTTATGTTGCTCAGATCCTTACCGAAAAGAGGAGGGAAACTCAAAAAGAAGGTAAGGATATCAAGGAATGATAAAGGTTTTTGTGATAATCAAGGGATAGGGAGGGTGGTTGTTTTGGCTTTGAAGGAAGTGCTTAGCAATCCCGTTTTTGGTATAACGATAACATTAGCTGCTTACATGATAGGTATTAAGGTGCATCGCCGTTTGAAAACAAACATAGCCAATCCTTTATTGATAGCCTGTGTTTTGATTATTGGATTATTGGTTCTTGGTGATATACCCTTTGATACCTATAATCAGGGAGGGCGATATATCACCTTTCTTCTCGGACCTGCTACCGTTGCGTTAGCGGTACCTTTATATAAAAACATAAAATTGGTAAAGAAAAATATATCGGCTATTATTTCAGCTATATCCTGTGGGTGTGTTGTGGGAGTGTTATCGGCTTCGTTAATAGCTCTTGTCTTGGGCGGTGATGAAGTGATAGCATATTCAATGGCTCCCAAGTCAGTTACCTCTCCAATTGCAATGGAAATTTCAAGGATACTGGGAGGTATTCCCTCTATTACCGGAGCTGTTGTAGCGGTTACCGGTATTATTGGAGCAATGGTAGGACCTGAGACATTGAAGTTGTTTGGTATCAAAGACCCCATAGCCGTAGGTACTGCCATGGGAACCGCATCCCATGGTATGGGTACCTCAAGGGCTGTTACGGAAGGTTCAGTTCAAGGTGCGATGAGCGGATTGGCCATAGGTATTGCAGGCGTTATTACATCAATAATTGCTCCGTTGCTGCTCAAGCTTATAACGTAGAATACAGCCTATTATTAAATATAAGTTATTCATCTACTTATTATTGGAGGCATTATGTCAATAAATAAATATAGAAAGATATTTAATGAAATAAGAAACGATGATATTGTAAGACTGTATCTTTTTTACGGTGAGGAACAGTACATAATGGACCAGGCAGTCAAACAGCTAAAGGACAGGTTGCTTGATGATGGGACAAAGGATTTGAATTTTTCGATACTGGATGGGTCTGCCATTACCTGTCGGCAATTGGTGGATGCGTGGGAAATGCTGCCTTTTTTTTCCGATAAGAGATTGGTAATAGTAAAGGATTACAGGTATCTATCGGCATCTGCCGGCAGGAAAAAAACCGGCGATGATAAGGGCGATGATGACCAAGATAGCGAAGAGGATAAACAGGAAAACCATGAAGAATATCAACTCATTATAGATAAAATTAGGGATATACCCGATACGGCCTGTGTTGTATTTATCGTTAAAGGCAATATTGACAAAAGGAAGAAGTTGTTTAAGATGATTAATGAGTACGGGCGGGTATATGCCTTTGATTTACTGAAGGGCAAGGAACTACTTCAATGGATAAAAAGTGCCTTCAAAAAACGGGGTTTTGATATTGACAGGGAAGCAGCCGAGTACTTAATCTTGTGTTGCGGTCAAGGGTTGCAGGATATAGCTAACGAAATGGAAAAAGTAATTTCCTATGTAGGTACATCTACCAGCATCCATAGGGAAGATGTGGATAAGGTAATCCAAAGGAGCCTCGATATTAATATATTTAAAATGGTGGACGCCATTGGGCTGAAGAATGCGGATCTTGCCCTTGATTTATACAATGACCTGATTAAGGATGGCCAGCATGTACTAAGGATTCTGGCCATGATTATCAGACAGTTTAGGATAATATTTCAAATAAAACTGTTGATGAATAAAGGGTATTCGGAAAAACAAACCATAGAAAAACTTAAACTCCATCCATATTATGCCTACAACTACGTTAAGCAAAGTCACAATTTTGATATAAATACATTGAATGAAATTCTAAAGGCCTGTTTAAAGGTTGATAATGCAATAAAAAGGAGTATTCTCGATAGCAGCATAGCGGTTGAAATGTTGATAGTTAGATGCTGCAGTTGAATAACAAGAAAACAAAAAACCCTTTCTTAAATATTAAGAAAAGGTTGTACGCTAAAACCGAAGGAATTGGCACCGCTACAATACGATACTGTAGGTTGCTGGGTTTCATAGGGCCTTTCCCTCCACCTCTCCTCTTGATTAAGAACAATGGATATTTTCTATTTTTAAGTATATAACCGGTTTACTGGGCCATGCCGGACAGTCTGTTCAGCTTGTTGGCCAGTTTTGATTTTTTTCTGGCGGCGGTATTCTTATGGATAGTGCCCTTTGCTGCAGCCTGGTCAATTAGTTTGGACAAATTAGAGAAGGCTCCCTTTGCTTCTTCAATATTGTTTGATTCCAGCTGCTGGTTGAATTTTCTAATATGTGTTTTAAGATTAGACTTGATACTTTTATTCTTAAGGGTTTTTACCCGGGTTATCCTTGCACGCTTGATAGCCGACTTAATATTTGCCAATAGTCACACCTCCTTTGACACTAAACGTGGATTAACAAAAGATATATTATCATGAAAAGTAATAAATTGCAAGCAAAAAAATGTGGGGTAAATCTCAAATAACTATGTATAACCAGCTAAATATATGTATAGGATAATCTATAGGTTCTTACAATAGTTATTATTTATATGGAGATTTTATGGAGGTATTTGAGATGATCAGTATCCGTACAGATCTTGCCGTTGAAGCGAGGGAATTATATAAAGAAGACCAAAAAAGGGAGGTGCCTGGTGTTGAGGTTAATGTTATTAATAAAGGAGAGGTTACGGTAACAAAGGTCAGCATAACAAATGAAGAGGGCGCTAATAATATGGGCAAGCCCATAGGCAATTACATTACGATAGAAGCGCCGCGGCTACGGGAAAGGGACAGGATAACGGAGAATGTAGCAAGCCATACCTTGAAGGATCAGTTAAGGGAACTTATTAATCTTAATGATCAGACCAAGGCTTTGGTTATAGGTCTGGGCAATTGGAATGTTACACCCGATGCTCTCGGGCCTAGGGTAACGTCAAAGCTTATGGTAACCCGCCATCTAATGAAGATAATGCCCGATGAGGTGGAAAAGGGCATAAGAAGTGTGAGTACCCTGGCACCGGGGGTTTTGGGGATAACCGGGATGGAGACCAGTGAGATAGTACAGGGTGTTGTGGAAAAAACAAAGCCTGATGTGATAATTGCCATAGATGCCCTGGCTTCAAGGAACATGGACAGGATAAGTACCACCATCCAACTGGCGGATACAGGTATAAGCCCGGGTTCGGGTGTGGGAAATAAAAGACTGGGGCTTAGCAAAGAAATACTAGGCGTGCCGGTAATAGCCATAGGTGTACCCACAGTAATTGACGCAGCCACCTTAGCCAGTGATACCCTGGATGATTTATTGGGTACCATGGCCAAGCAGGCAAGGGAGGGCAGCGAAATATACAAAATATTGTCCAATATGGATAAAGACGAAAAACGCAGATTAATAGGCGAGGTGGCATCCCCATATATCAGGGACCTGATGGTTACACCCAAGGAAATAGATACAATTATAGACGATGTGGCAAAGGTGATTTCAAGGGGGATAAATATGGCCCTTCATGACAATGTTAATGACACAGGTGAGATTCAGCATTTCCTGCATTAATATTTTTAAGCATATTTTTTTAAGTTGTGAATACTATGTATTATGCAAACAAATGAAGGCGGGGGTCTTATATGGCAAAAGTAAATACTCACAAATCACCGACCACTTTTTATTTGGTAATGGTAATACTCTTGGTACTGGTACTAATAGTACTGTGTTTTAGGCTGGTTTTTGTAGCAACGGGTAATGGTCAGGCTTTGTCAGAGGCTGAGCCTAAAATACCTCAGACCGTTGACAGTGATGAAGAGGATTCCACGTATTTACAGGCATTTAGAATCGTCCTTCCCATAGTATATGGTATGAGTATAGGGGATCAATATTCTTCTACAGGGCAGCTGAGTCTTATGCTGGCACCCATTAGAAATATGTTCGGAGACGACTTAAGCAATCCAAGGGCCATCATTGCCTCACAAATACCTGTGATTCAAAGCATTGACCAGCCTGACCCACTGGATATACAAGAAAAGAATGAGCCGGCACGTCCTGTTAGTAGGAGTAGGGACACAGGTTTGGATTTCGATGACCGGGGTGAATTGACAAATGAAAATCAAGGTATGGAAGAGATAGATATTGACGTTTCCGATTTGGAAGCTGATAAAGACAATATTAAACTCCATGGAGAAGGGGCAAAAATTTTGGTATATCATACCCACACCACTGAAGCATATAAAAGTGAAGGTAAATACGAATATGTAGCCACCGACTATTTTAGGACCGACGACCCACAGTATAACATAACAAGGGTAGGCAGGGAAATGGTGAACCAATTGAAGAACAAATATGGTATAGAAGCCATACATGATACTACCGTTCATGATATTCCCTATAGCGGTGCCTATAAAAGGTCGTTAAAGACCATAGAAAAGAATATGAAAGAGAACAAAGCCCTGCAGGTTGTTATAGATATTCACAGGAACGGGTATGGTGATAAGAAACCCAGTATAAAAAAAGATCTGGCAATCATAAATGGTCAGCGAGTAGCCAGAGTTATGATAGTAATCGCTACCGGTGAAGGCGAGTTTTCATCAGGGTATGATCAAAAACCTAATTGGAAGGAGAATTATAAATTTGCGTTAAAGATAAAGGATAAAATGGATGAGATGTATCCGGGATTATTCAGTAAAATAAATATAAGCCGACAACGGTATAACCAACATGTATCTGACAAGGCTATCCTGGTGGAAATAGGCAGTGAACTAAATACAATGGATGAAGCGCTCATATCAGCTAGATACTTGGCCGATGTTTTAGCTGAAATCCTTGAATAAAGAGGTAGATAATGTGAATAGGGTACAAAGGAATAAGATTAGAAAAAGGAGGAGGCGGATATTTTGGATTAGCCTGATCTTTATATGTTTTATATTAATTCAGGGAGTGATAATAACCAACAGGGCAGTTACTTATATTAATAAAGACGATAGCCAGAAGCTGGTGGATGTGCAGAAGGATAGGGATATATATACAATAGAGATATTAGGAGCCAGATTTAAAATTAATACAAGACCGGCTAAGGCCATCCTAGAAAAACTCAATATCAAATGATACCGATAAAAA
>JBMNSO010000028.1:0-16675 GCA_050945235.1 Mahellales bacterium | reverse complement strand
GTTCCCTTTACCTATCTTACCAATAGCTGGTTGGATAGTGATGATTTTAAAGAAGGTTTTCAAAAATTCTTGGCGGTTAGCAACGTAATAAAGGCCATGAAAAATTTAAGGATTCTTCAGATTTCCACCAGACCTACCGCCTTTTGGAGCGTTATGGTGAATGAAAATGAGCTGCTGGAAAAGTTCGGCGTACAAACATATCCCGTTCCTTTACAAGAAGTAACCGGTAAAATGGACGGCATAATAGAAAACAAGCCCCAGGAGTTCATTGATACCTTTAATTACATCAAGGAAAACATAAGTAAAAAATCATCAGATGACAAGATAGCAAAAATGGCAGCATTAAAGACTGCTATAAAACAGACTGCCCAAGAATACGGTTGCACTGCCGCTGCCATACAATGCTGGAATGCCCTTCAGGATATAACCGGAATTATGCCCTGCCTGGCCAATGCACTGTTGGCCGATGAAGGCCTGCCCTGTGCATGTGAAACCGATATCCACGGTGCCATAACCGCCGTCATGTTGCAGGCCGCGGCCATGGATGAAAAACCACACTTTTTTGCCGATATAACGGTAAGGCACCCTGAAAAGGATAATGTAGAGCTCCTGTGGCATTGTGGTCCCTTCCCCTTTTCTTTGGCCAAGGATCCATCAAAGGCCAATGCCGGAGATCACTGGATTTTGGAAAGTGGTGCCTATGGTACCTGCGAATGGGAAATAAAGGGCGGGGATATGACCATTGCCCGGTTTGACGGCGACGGCGAAGGATATAAACTGTTCATCGGTGAAGGTAAGGGGGTGGACGGTCCCTTTACTCGAGGTACCTATTTATGGTTAGAGGTAAACAACTGGCCCAAGTGGGAATCCAAGCTGGTCAAGGGCCCGTATATTCACCATGTGGCCGGTATCCATGGTAAACTGGGCGAAATATTATACGAAGCTTGCCGATATATACCTGGGTTGATGCCGGATCCCGTAGAACCGACATTGGATGAGTTAGAAGCCAGGTGGCTGAGGAAATAGAATAATATTTAAGGGTCCCACATTGAAGATAATGTGGGACCCTTAAATATTATTCATAAAAATACAAAGGACAAGGATTGAAGGGTGAAGAATATTAGTTTAGGTACAAATGGTATTGTTTCCATACCAATGAAATGCATTTCATTGGTATGACTAAAATATTTTGTATCACCAATATAAGGAGGGTCTAATGGTGGTTTTAAGGAAGATGAAGGCGGTAATTTTTACCCGGCCGGAAAGGGCGATCATCGATGAAGTGGATATACCCAGGATGGATGATGAAGATGTATTGGTGGAGATCGAGTATTCAGGTGTGAGTAACGGTACGGAACGCTGGTGCCTGATGGACAAGCTAAACCCCGATGGAGCACCGCCCCTTACATATCCCCATGTGCCCGGGTATCAAGCCGCCGGCATTATCAGGGAAATAGGATCCAAGGTGCTCGGTCTTAAGCCCGGAGACAGGGTATTTAGCCGTAACTGTAAAAGCCCCAAGGGCTGGAAGGGTACCTGGTGGGGCGGGCATACCGGTTATCATGTAGCCCATTATCAAAGTGTAATTAAGCTACCGGACGGTGTATCCACCCAGGAAGCATCCTTTCTTTTGCTGGCCCAGGTAGGTTTCAATGGTGCCATCCGGCCTAGAGTAATTCCAGGTGACGCGGCCGTTGTGATAGGCGACGGCCTGGTGGGCCAGTATGCTGCACAGGTACTTAAATACAGGGGTGCCTATGTTATAATGACTGGTCTTATGCAGGATCGTCTTAAACTGGCCTCCCTTTATAGCGCCGATGAGGTTATAAACGCGGGGAAAAGGGATATACGACAGTATATTAAAGAAAAATACCCTGAAGGGGTGTCGCTGGTGGTGGAAACCGCCAGCAAGCTAGACTTGATACGGACAGCTATCGATCTGATCAAGCGGAATGGGCAGGTGGTGTTAAACGGTTATTATCCCCAGGGAGAAAATCTAATAAACTACCACTGGCTGCGGGATAAGGAAACCACCATATACTGTCCCAATTCCCGAACCAGAGAACGCTTGGAGCTTACTTTGGATTTGATTGAACAGGGATATATGCAAGTCAAAGGGCTTATTACCCATGAATTTGATATAACCAAGGCCCCCGATGCGTACACTAATCTCCTTGACAACTCTGCCCACTTCCTAGGTATGGTATTCAATTGGAAAAGGGGGTCAGGCTTGAAAAGTTGAAAAGTTGAGAAATGTTTAATACGGAATAATACTAAATGGTAAGGAGTGATGATAGTGGCCTTTGAAATTTCTCTAAAGGGTAAGGTAGCCCTGGTGACAGGCGGTACCAGGGGCATCGGTGCAGAAACCTGTAGGCAAATGGCCAGGGCAGGGGCCGATGTTATTATCAATTATAGCCGTTCCGATAAGGCCGCCCGGCAATTGGAGAAGGAATTAAAGGGCTACGGTGTTAATGTACTTCTCAGCAAAACCGACGTGTCAAAGGAAGGGCAAGTTAAAGACATGATAAATGGAGCCATAAAAAGGTTTGGGAGGATCGATATACTCGTTAATAATGCTGCCGTATTGATACCCGAAAAATTTGGAGAATCAAGGTATGAAGTATGGAAACAGGTAATAGATATACTGTTGAACGGTACTTATCTGGTCACCCGTTATACGGTTCCCCATATGTTAAAAAACAACAATGGCGTAATCATAATGGTAACCACCAATGCCACTATAAATGGAGGGGGAGGTGCGGCTCATTACCCCGCCGCAAAGGCAGGTATGGAGGGCCTGGCAAAGCAGCTGGTAATAGAATATGCCTCAAAGGGTATACGGACCAATATAGTACAGCCGGCGGTAATAGATACCGACTTGCTTAGGGAAAGATATCCTACCGATGAAGAAGTGGCGGAATACGGTAGAAGCCTGCCTATCGGCAGAGTGGGCAAACCTGAAGATGTGGCCAATGCCATACTCTTTCTGGCATCTGAAGAAGCCTCATATATCTGCGGTGCCAGCCTTTTGGTGGATGGGGGCAGGACATACTACAAAAGATAGCGACCAGACCTCAACCAGACCTATGGTGAACCCGGGTTTCATCCTTGATGCTTAAAAGTCTAAGTCTGCTGTAAGTTATTGTTATATGATATCATTATAGAATAAAGAATATCCATGGTATTTGCTGTTCCATGGTAAAATAGGTTACATTCCATGGAAAAATAAGTTATATTCTATGGCAAAATAGGTTATGTTATAATGGTAAATAAACATTATATTCCGTTGAGTCTGGAGTTTACCATATTAGAATAAGGAGGAGGCCGCGTGATGAAACAATATTTTAACTACTACATGCCCACCAAAATAATTTTCGGACCGGGAAGGCTTAAAGAGCTGGCGGAGCTTGAACTGCCCGGGAAAAAGGCGTTAATAGTAATCGGTTCAGGAAATTCCATGAGAAGATTGGGATACTTAGACAGGGTCATAGGTTATTTGAAGGATAATAATGTGGAAGCAGTGGTATTTGATAAAATACTGCCCAACCCAATATCCGAACATGTCATGGAAGGGGCCAAAGTAGCCAAGGAAAATAATTGCGATTTCGTAGTCGGCCTGGGCGGCGGCAGTTCTATTGATTCTGCCAAAAGCATAGCCATCATGGCCAAAAATCCCGGGGATTACTGGGATTACGTAATCGGTGGAAGCGGCAAGGGTAGGCCGCTGCAAAACGGTGCACTACCCATAGTTGCCATTACCACAACTGCCGGGACAGGGACGGAAGCCGATCCCTGGACAGTGATTACCAAATCGGATACTAATGAAAAGATAGGTTTTGGATGCGATGATACCTTTCCCATACTATCCATAGTAGACCCTGAGCTTATGCTGACTGTGCCGCCGAAATATACCGCATACCAAGGTATGGACGCATTCTTCCATGCCGTTGAAGGATACCTTGCGACCGTCCATCAGCCGGCCAGTGATTCTCACGCTTTGGAAGCCGTAAGATTGATAACCCAATTCCTGCCCAAGGCAGTAAGGGATGGTAGTAATCTTGAAGCCCGTTGTGCCGTAGCCTGGGCCAATACTGCCGCAGGTATAGTGGAATCCTTGTCATCGTGTATATCCCATCATTCAATGGAGCATGCCCTGAGTGCATACCACCCGCAGCTACCCCATGGCGCGGGGCTTATTGCACTATCACTCCCGTATTTTACATATATGTCATCCAAGGTTCCTGATAGGTTTTCCGGGCTGGCACAGGCCATGGGGCAGGATTGCAGGGGTTTGTCGAAAAAGGAACAAGCGGATAAGTTTATAACAGCTTTAAAAATCCTAATAAAAGATATCGGCATGGAGGATTTAAAGCTTACCGATTTTGGGGTAAAGAAGGATGAGGCACATACACTGGCTCAAAATGCCATGAGTACCATGGGCGGGTTATTCGATATGGACCCATATAAATTATCCTTTGATGAAGTAGTTTCAATTTATGAAAATTGTTTTTAATGGATATCTATTTGATTGTTTAGATTCTTTAATTGTTCATATTATTCATGAACATCAAGAAGAAGTGGAATTAAAAAAATTTTGATCCCACTTCTTTTTTTGTTTTATTGGAAAACAAAAAAATTCAAAAAAATACAAAGGATTTTCAAAAGATTTGTAGAATACTACAATCATAATAATAAACACGTTTCTTTTTTCATGGCAACCGGTTTAAAAAGATTTATGTTTCATTTTGTGGATATTGGAAAAACAAAGCAAAGGGGTGTCTTTTGTGGATAGAGATACCAATCAAAGCCATGTAAACATCGTTAACGAAATAAAGGCATATGTGGAGAAGCACTATATGGAGGATATTACCCTTAATGATCTGTCGATTAAGTATTATATGACCAGTAGCTATCTGAGCAAGATTTTTAAAAAAGTAAGCGGTATAACCTTTAGAAAATATCTTTATACCTTCCGCATACAACAGGCAAAAAGGATGTTACTGAACAAGGGTACTAACTCTATGGAAAAACTGTGTTCCATGGTAGGTTTCAAAGATGTTTCCTACTTTTATCGGGTATTTCAAAGGACAGAAGGTATGACACCCACCGAATATATAGATTCAATGTCTGTGATAAAAAAAGTAATATAAAATAAGAAAAGTTAGTCCTAGATTACAATAAAAAGGCAAAAATATTGAACCGAGGAGATGAAGATGATGCTCCCAGAAGCAAGGCGTGAGGCGATACTAGCCTATATTAGAAATGTAAGGAATGCAACCAGCGAGGAATTGAGTAAAAAGTTTAAAGTGACGGAAGAGACGATACGAAAGGACCTAAAGCATCTGGCCAATCAGGGTTTTATTATCAGGACCTTTGGCGGGGCGATGATCAAGGACGAAAATGATCCCTCCCTTGACCAGAGGGCTGTTACAAACCTTGAAGAAAAGGATGCAATTGCCAGGACGGCCTCTTCCCTTATCGGCGATAACGAGAGTATAGTTTTGGATGCAGGGTCCACTACAATACAGCTAGCAAAGCATATCCGCGAGGATTCCGACATTGTGGTGGTTACAAACTCCCTTGAGATAATAAATATAATATCCAAAATACAAGGGGTTACAGTTATATCCACCGGTGGCACCCTAAGGACAAAATCCATGTCTTTCCAGGGTCAGCTGACCGAATATACCATTCAAAAATACAATATCCATAAGGCGTTCATTTCTGCCAAGGGTGTCAGCTTGGAAGAGGGGGTTATGGACAGCAACGAATTTGAAGCCGAAATCAAACGAAAAATGATAGATGCGGCAAAGGAAGTGATACTCCTTGCCGACCATACAAAATTCGAAAAGCTTACCCATGTGACGATATGCCCCATTGATAAGGTGACGACCATTGTTACCGACGATAAAGCCGATCCTGAAATGTTACAGGTCTATAAACACCATGGTATAAAGGTTGTCATAGGTAAGTTGGAAAACAGAAACCAATAACATTATTAATATACTATATTATTGGAAAACAAAATAAAAGGAGTGTAAAAAACCTATGAGACAGTACTATTACCCGGAGATTTTCAACAATACCATAGACAGCGTGGACCGCAAAAGGAATATCATTGCTACTTATTACATGAGGGACAGGAAGGAAGGCTTGGAATTCAAAGATCATTTGGCCCTGGTCCAGTCCCTGGCCCTTGAATCTTCCACCGGTACCTGGGAAAAGGTGGATGAGGACACCGAAGAAGTAAGGGAAACCTTATCATGCAAACTGGTGGGATACTATCAAATACCCAATGAAGACAAGTACGTCTGCGAAGCCGTTATTCAGTTTGCCATGAGCATTGATGCTTGGATCGATAATGTGCCCATGATGCTCCTTTCCATTGCGGGCAATGCCTTTGCCTATTCGGACTTTATCCGGTTGGTGGATATTTCAATACCCGATGACCTGCTTAATAAGTTTAAGGGACCCAAATTCGGTATAAATGGTCTAAGGGAACTCATCGGTGTCAAAGAGCGCAGGCCATTGTCCCTGCACATAATCAAGCCCAAAATGGGTATGACGCCCCAGCAGACTGCACAGCAGTGCTACCAGACTGCCATAGGCGGCGTGGATTTGATAAAGGACGATGAAATGTGTTCCGATACATACAATTCGAAGTTTACCGATAGGATTAAATATGTAATGGAAGCTCTCCATAAGGCCAAGGAAAAGACCGGCAAGATGCCCATATATCTGTGCTCAATAACCCATGAGGTTGAAAAATTACATGATAGGGCCAGAAAGGCGGTAGAAAGCGGTGGCAACGGATTATTGATAACCTATTCGGCCGGTCTCTCTTCCTTCAAAGCAATAACAGAAGACCCCGATATAAATGTACCGGTAATGATGCATGGGTCTCACATGATAGCAGGCATGCACCATATATCATGGCCGGTATTCGGTAAGTTGTGCAGGTTATGCGGCGCTGACCTGATGCTTACGCCTACCATATATTCGTCCATCCCCATGGTATCCCATGAAGAAGGTTTGAGGACCGCCCAGGTTAAGCTGGCACCGTGGAAACACATCAAACAAACGGCGCCCATGCCCTGTGCGGGTGTATATCCGGGCACGGCACCCATAATTATCGGCGAATACGGTCCCGATATTGTTATTCCCGCCGGTGGTGGGATGTTAGGCCATCCTGACGGGTACACCGCAGGGGCTAAGGCATGGCAGCAGGCCATTAAGGGTTCTATGGAGACAGAAACCGATGAACAATTTGTTGAATTTGCTAAAAGGCCGGAAAACCATGAACTGAAACGGGCCCTGGAAAAATGGGGCATGCCCAAGCGGCCAGCACCCCAATGGTTAAGGGCCAGTGAAGCTTTAAGGCCAAAGCCCATGAAGATGGACTAATGGGTACGTTTTTCAATAAACTGGATTAGCCAATAATAACAAAGGACTACAGAATGCCAATCTGTGTCCTTTGCTATTAACCAGTCTTTTTTCGTAAATAAGGGAGGTTATTGATATGATAAAATCTGTTAAAATGCCCAACCTCGGTACCACAGTGGATGAGGTAAAGGTATTGAACTGGTTTAAGCAGGAAGGCGATGAAGTAAAAAGGGGTGAGCCCCTCTTGGAAGTAGAGACCGATAAGGCCACCATGGAAGTTGAATCCTTTACCGCCGGATTCCTAAAAAAGATTGTATCCAAAGCCGGGGACATGGTTAGGGCTAATGAAGTGATTGCTTACATAGGCGATCGGGATGATGTATATGTCAACTCCAGTGAGGGTCAAGAAACAGAGGATACTGCTTCCGGTACTGAAATTAAAAGCGCGAATAAGGGTTCATCTCCTGACCTGCGGATATCGCCCATGGTAAAAAAACTTGCCGAGAAGATGGGGGTAGATATAACCGGCATAAAGGGTACCGGCCCCAATGGCCTAATCATGAAAGATGATGTTATCCGGGCGGCCAATGCCAAAACAGCCGGTGGACAAAAGGATGATCAGGAGGAAGAGATTATACCTTTCACCAGGGTGGGCCGGGCCACTGCCAATGCCATGACCCGGAGCAAGGGTACCATACCCCATGTATATTTTTCAATAGACGTGGATGCCACACTGATGAAGGAGGCAAGGCGTAACTCCGATAAGCAAATCTCATACAACACAATAATCATTACCCAGGTTGCCAAATGTTTAAAGGATTTCCCATACCTCATGTCGAAATATTCAGATAATGGCAGGGTGATACCAAAGACGGTTAATATAGGCATAGCCGTTGCAAAGGGCGAGGACCTGTACGTACCGGTGGTAAAGGATATAGGTTCCAATAGTGATGCCATGGCTGTGGAAAGGGAGGTTCAAAGATTGATCGCCGCCGTAAACAAAGGTGATATAAGGCAGGAGGATATATCCGGCGGGGTATTTACTGTGTCCAGCCTAGGTGCCTACGGCCTCAACCATTTCACTGCTGTAATAAATCCACCGGAGGCAGCCATTTTGGCGGTGGGTGCCATACAAGACAGACCGGTTGTTATAGATGGTGGTATCCATATAAGACCGATGGTTACCCTCACCTTGTCCGTTGACCACCGACTGGTGAACGGTGCCTATGCCGCCGGGTTTTTAAAGGCGTTAAAAGAAAAATTAGAAACAATGAAAGGATAGTTGGATATGCCAGATATTATTAATATATTATCAACCGAAAAACTTCTTGGTATGTACGAAAGGATGGTAGGTATAAGGAAATTCGAAGAAAGGGTCAGGTACCTATTCCTGGAGGGTATAATGCCGGGCACCATACACCAGTATGACGGCCAGGAAGCCTGCGGGGTGGGTGTATGTTCTGCCCTGACCGCAGGCGATGTCATAGCCTCTACCCATAGACCCCATGGTCATGCAATAGCCAAGGGCCTGACCTACAAGGAACTAATGGCCGAGCTTTTCGGTAAAACCGCTGGCTGTTGTAAGGGCAAGGGCGGCTCCATGCACGTTGGCAATATGGACATGGGTATGCTGCCGGCCATAGCGATAGTTGGGGGCAATATACCCATAGTAACCGGTATGGCCTTAGCCTTTAAACTGAAGGGGCAAAAGAACGTGGCGGTGTCTTTCTTCGGGGACGGCGCCAGCAACGAAGGTGCTTTCCATGAAGGTATAAACATGGCAGCCATTTACGACTTACCGGCGGTATTTGTATGTGAAAATAATTTCTATGGTGCGTCCACCCATATAACCTTCGCAACAAGGGTGAAGAATATTGCCGACAGGGCGGCGGCCTATGGTATAGAAGGTGTGGTGGCTGATGGAAATGATGTATTGGCGGTATATCAGGCTGCAGAAAGGCTAATCGAGAAGGCTAGAAAGGGCGGCGGGCCGTCGCTATTAGAGCTTAAGACCTATAGGCGATGCGGCCATTCCCGAAGGGATGCCAAGGCATACATGGATAAAGAAGAGATGGCCTATTGGATGGATCGGGATCCCATTACCATATACAGCCAGAAGCTAATAGAGGCAGATATCTGTACTAAACAGGAGCTGGAGGCTATAGATGCTAAAGTTGAAGCCCAAATAGAAGAGGCCGTTGAGTATGCCCAGTCCTGCCCGGATCCTAAACCGGAGGATGCCCTCCAAGATGTTTTTGCTTAATGGAAGGGAGAGTAATATAATTATGAAAAATCAAGAAAATAGAATTTTAACTATTGCAGAAGCCCTCAGAGAGGGTATAATGGAAGAGATGGAAAGGGATCCATCGGTAATCTGTATTGGTGAAGATATTGGTATCCCTGGCGGCTGGGGCGGGGCATTCACCGTAACCCTGGGCATTGAAGAAAAGTTCCCCGACCGTACAATCAATACACCCATATCGGAGATTGCATTATTCGGGTCGGCCCTTGGGAGTGCTATAATGGGTATGAGACCCATTGCGGATGTACAGTACGGTGATTTCCTCTTTTGTGCAATGGATCAAATAGTCAGCCAAATATCCATGATGAGGTATATGTCGGGGGGGAGGATAAAGGTACCGTTGGTTATGCGGGCGCCGGTGGGTGCTTCCAACAGAGGTGCTCAGCATGCCCATTCAATGGAATCATGGTTTATAAATATTCCCGGGATAAAGGTGGTATGCCCGTCCAATGCGTATGATGCTAAGGGTATGCTAAAAGCGGCGGTGAGGGATGATAACCCGGTTTTGATCTTCGAGCACAAGCTATTGTACGGTTCAAAGGGTGCCAGGGCAGAAAAGGGTGCCATAGACGCATCAAGGTATATACCAAGGGAGGATTATACAGTGCCCTTGGATAAGGCGGCCGTAGTTAAGGAAGGTACGGATGTTACTATACTGTCTACCCTATTGATGCTCCATAGGTCACAAATGGTGGCCAATGAACTGGAACAGGAGGGCATATCCTGTGAGGTTATAGATTTAAGGTCACTAGTGCCCTTGGATACTGAATGTATCTTCAAGTCCATACAGAAGACCGGGAGAGTGGTAATTGTAGAGGAGTGCACCAAACGGGGCGGCTGGGGTGCAGAGGTAGCGGCTACCATTGCGGAGTCCATACCTGAACAGCTCATCGCTCCCATTATGAGGATAGCTTCTCTCGATACACCCGTTCCCTTTGCTCCGATAATGGAGAACTATTATCTACCGTCTTTTGAAAGGATAAAAGAGGGGGTAATTAATACAATTCAGTATTGAGAGGTATCGTTTAAATGATCGAGAACAGAATCAAGCAAGATATTATAGAAGTAGGGAAGCGTATGTTCTACAAGGGTTTTGTTGCTTCCAACGACGGCAATATCAGCGCCAGGCTGTCTGAAAACGAAATAATAATAACGCCTACCGGGGTGTCCAAGGGATACATGTCCGTGTCGGATTTAATAAAGGTGGATATGGAAGGCAATGTGGTGGCCGGCAGCAAAAAACCGTCATCGGAGATAAAGATGCACCTGGCGGTATATAGAAAAAGACCCGATGTCAAGGCCATAGTCCATGCCCATCCCCCAGCGGCCACCGCCTTTGCGGTAGCTAACAAGGGTTTGGATAGAATTACCTTGCCGGAGGTGATATTTTCCCTGGGCAGTATATCCATGGCGGAGTACGGCACGCCCACTACCAACAAGTTACCCATGGCCGTGGAAAAGCATATAGGCAGGTCCGATGCATTGCTTCTGGCTAACCACGGTGCCCTGACGGTGGGTAAGGATGTTATGGATGCATACTACAAAATGGAAACCCTTGAGCACTTTGCCCAAATATCGGTATATGCCAGGTTGTTGGGCGGGGAGAGGGTATTAGACGAGGAAGAGACCAGGGAACTTTTTAGGGTGAGGAAAGAGGTGTATGGCAAGGATAATCCCCTGTGTACCAATTGCGGCGCTTGTACTACGGGGTCATCGGAGGGCGATGGATCAGCACGGGTTCAGAACAACAGCTTCGATATTGCCCGGGAAGAAGGCCGGCCGGCTTGTGAGGCAGGAAGTCGGGAACAGGACACGGCGGGTGGCAACCTTGAAGAAGTGATAAAAAGGCTAGTGGTGGAAGAACTGAAAAAACTGGTCTGATTTAATTTATTATTGAAAGGACGTGTTGTCATTGAAAGAAGCATTGGGAATGATTGAAACAAGAGGTTTCATAGGTGCGGTGGAAGCCGCCGATGCCATGGTTAAAGCAGCCAATGTAACGTTGGTGGGCTGGCAGAAGGTAGGCTCAGCACTGGTATCGGTATTGGTCCGTGGAGATGTAGGTGCGGTAAAGGCGGCTACCGATGCCGGGGCAGCGGCCGCCGGCAGGGTAGGGGAGTTGGTATCTGTACATGTGATCCCGCGACCCCATGAAAACGTTGAAGACGTGCTGGATAGCGATTTACTGAAATAAATTGATGAGGTGATAATATGAACTATGAAGCATTGGGAATGGTGGAGACAAAGGGACTGGTATCGTGTATAGAAGCGTCTGATGCCATGGTAAAGGCAGCCGATGTTGTTTTTACATCCTATGTAAAGATAGGCGCCGGCCATGTAACGGCTGTTGTCAGGGGGGATGTGGCTGCTGTAAAGGCAGCAGTGGATGCGGGTACCGAGGCCGCTCGCAAAGTAGGGGAACTGGTATCTAGCCACGTGATCCCACGGCCCCATCCGGATCTGGATAAGGTATTCCCCATCACAGTTAAGGGAAAAACGGCCAAGATTGAGAAATAACAATCATGGCTGCAGGTGCGGGTACCGACATTTGTTTACCGGATGACAGGCAGTTCATCCGAAATAAGGGGGGATTTAGATGGACTTGGAAGAGTTGGTAAAGACCATTACAGAGAAGGTACTCGATAGGTTAAAGGCCCAAGATGTGCCAGTGGTACCACAGAGCAAATCGCCCCACGCACTTATAATAATAGATGATTCTCCTTTTCATAATCCGAAAAAAAACATAGGGCTGATTAAGGATATACATAAGACGGATCAGGGAGCCGTGGTCTGTGCCGGTTCGTACCATGAACAATACATAGCTCTTGAACGATACGGTATAGAGGTTATCCGGGAACAGGATATATCTTTCTATGAATTGGTGGACCGGGTGAAGAAGGTATATATCCTGAACTTTTCCATATCCAACGGCTCCAAGATTTGTGCCATGGTAGCCGATAACATGGTTACCCGTGTTGTGCAATACGGCCTGTTAACGGGCAAGGATATCATTGTCAACCCCATGGACCAAGGTCTTAATAAAGACATAATAAATGTTAACTATCTAAGGAAAATACAGGCCCTACATAACAGTCTTGGGGATTTGGGGATTAAGTTATTGCAAGAGGGGCAATTAAACAGCGCTCCGGCGGGTGCCGTCACTGACCATCAGCCCTATTTAAGTAACACCAAAAGATTAATAACCCTCGAAAGGGCATATGATATAAAGTCGGATACCTATGAGGTAAATAAAAACACCATTATTACCCCTTCCGCCCTGGATTATTTAAGGTCAAAGGGTATAAATATAGTATATCGCAGATAAACCAAAACTTAAATTAAATTCAAAATAACCAAAATAAATATAGAACAAAGTCAAGGGGTAATACTCTAAATCACCACTATGTTTATATAAGGGAGATACCAATTATAGTATTGAGGCGGTGATATGCTGTGATAGTGGGAAAAATTATTGGAAATATTGTATGTACCCAGAAGGATAGTAACCTGGTAGGAAAAAAAATGTTGTTGGTCCAGCCGTTGAAGGTAACCACCTTAGAACCACAGGGCAGTCCTGTGGTAGCTTTGGATGCGGTGGGTGCCGGTGAAGGTGAAGTGGTTATGGTAGTAGGCGGCAGCTCAGCCAGGCTGGCCGATAACTATTCTAAGGTGCCCGTTGACCAGGCTATTGTTGGTATACTAGATACTATAGATATAGGCGGAAAGGTTATATATAGGAAGGAAAAACAATAAAACGATATTTAAGTCCAGCGAATTTTCTCGAGAAAAGGAAGATGTATCATGAAAATAGATGAGCGGCAAATAAGCAACTTGGTTAGGGAAGTAATATCCAGATTAAATATCAATGATCTGGACCGGTATGTAAATGATACTCGAGGGACTAGCGATAACGGAGTGTTTGAGGGTATCCATGATGCCATAACCGCAGCAAGATCAGCCCAGAAACAGTTGATATCCCTTTGCCTTGAAAGAAGGAAAAAGATAATAGATGCCATGCGCCAGGCTGTCCTGGATAATGTTGATACCATTGCAGTTATGGCAGTAGAGGAAACCGGGCTGGGGAAGGTAGGCGATAAAGTACAAAAGAACAAACTGGCTGCTATAAAAACACCTGGGATAGAGGATATATCGCCGACTGCCTATACCGGTGATTATGGCTTCACCCTGGTGGAAAGGGCGCCTTATGGTGTGATAGGTGCCATAACACCATCCACTAACCCTAGCGAAACGGTTATATGCAACGGTATTGGGATGATAGCGGCGGGCAACTCGGTGGTGTTTAATCCTCATCCCGGGGCCAAAAAAGTGACCCAGTATGCGATAAAGCTGTTAAACAAGGCCATAGTATCGGCCGGCGGGCCCCAGAATCTGCTGACCACCGTCCGCGAGTCTACCATGGCAACCGGTCGGGTATTGATGGAACATCCCGATATCAGGCTACTGGTGGTGACCGGCGGTCCGGAAATAGTTAAGATATCGATGACCTCCGGCAAAAAGGTGATCGCTGCCGGGCCGGGCAATCCGCCGGTGGTGGTAGATGAGACGGCCGATATACCACGGGCTGCTAAGGATATAGTAGACGGAGCGTCCTTTGATAACAATGTACTTTGCATAGCGGAGAAGGAAGTATTTGTAGTGGATAAGGTGGCCGATAGTTTGAAAAAGTTCATGATGGATAACGGTGCCATAGAGCTTGATAAGTACCAGCTGGGCAGGTTAATGGAAAAAATAACGGTTAAGGCCCAAGATGGCAGGGTATTGGTTAACAAAAAATATGTGGGTAAGGATATAGGCATAATACTTAGGGAAATAGACCTTAGGGTGGATAGTAATATTAGGCTAGCCATTGCAGAAGTAGAACCTGAACATCCCCTGGTATACCTTGAACAGCTAATGCCGGTGCTACCCATAGTAAGGGTGAGGGATGTTGATCATGGCATAGCAATGGCGGTAAAGGCTGAACAGGGTAACGGTCATACGGCAATGATGCATTCCACCAACGTGGTTAACCTGTCTAAAATGGCCAAGGCAATAGATACTACCATATTTGTAAAAAACGGTCCCTCCTATGCCGGTCTAGGCTTTTTGGGAGAGGGATTTACTACATATACCATAGCCAGTCCCACGGGTGAGGGCCTGACATCACCCATAACCTTTACCAGACAAAGACGATGTGTGCTCAAGGACCAGTTTAGGATTATATAGGAGACACCCATGACATCTACAAATAACAGATCCATGGAAAAGGAAAATATAAGGGACCTTGTACGGGAGGCGGGCGTAGTGGGTGCGGGGGGTGCCGGTTTTCCCACCCATGTAAAATTGTCTTGCAAAGCACATGTAGTGATAGCAAATGGTGCGGAATGCGAGCCGTTACTGGAAACCGACCGCCATCTCATGTTGAGGGAAGGTCAAAAAATAGTAGAAGGGCTGAAGCTTGCTCTAAAGGCTGTCGGTGCCAAGGAAGGGATAATTGCCGTTAAGGCAAAGCATGGGGACATTATAGGTATATTCGATTCCCTGTTAAAGTATCAAAGGAATATACGACTTCATCTGCTGGATAACTTCTATCCCGCCGGGGATGAGCATGTGTTGGTGTATGAGACCACCAAAGGACTGGTACCCATGGGCGGTATACCCATAGATGCAGGGGCGGTGGTGTTAAATGTATATACCCTGTCATTGATAGCGGATGCTTATGAAGGCAAGCCCTTCACCTATAGGTATGTAACGGTAACCGGCGAGGTGAAAAGGCCGGCGGTGGCCAGATTGGCTATAGGTATGACCATAAGGGAAGCTATTGATAAGATAGGTTATGGCCCCAGGATAGATGACTATGCAGTTATCGTAGGTGGGCCCATGATGGGCAAATTGGAGGAAAACCTTGATACTCCCATACAAAAGACCACCGGGGGTATAATAGTACTGCCCAAGGACCACACTTTAGTCCTGCAAAAGGATATGCCCCTTAGGATAGCAGCCAAAAGGGCAAAATCTGTGTGCTGTCAGTGTAATTTCTGTACCCAGCTGTGTCCTAGGTACTTGTTAGGCCACCCTTTAAAGCCCCATGATATGATGAGATCCCTGTCCTGGGATATGGACAGTATCGATATCGGTAGTATATACTCCTCCAGCCTGTGTTCGGAATGCGGACTGTGCGGATACTTTGCATGTACCATGGGCCTTCAGCCTCATAAGGTAAACAGTTTCTACAAGGGTATCCTAGCCCGGAACAAGACAAGTCATGTATCCTGGTCAGGCAAAGACCAGCAGATCAACGAATTTAGGGAATGGAGGAAGGTACCCACCAACCGCTTGATAGGCAGGCTGGGTCTTGACGGATATAACGACCATTTACCCTTTATAGACGAACAGTTCAGGCCTAAAAGATTGATCCTGCCCCTGAAACAGCATGCAGGCCAGCAATCGAAACCTGTTGTGAGGGTAGGGGACAGGGTTGTAATGGGTGACATATTAGCCACAGTGCCGGACGGCAGCTTGGGAGCCAATCTCCATTCACCGATGGACGGTACCGTGATAAGGATAGACCAGAATATAGTGATTGATAATGACTAGGGGGAAGGCAATGAAGGCCATAGGGATAATAGAAGTTGCCAGTATTGCAAAGGGAATAGAATTATGCGATCATATGATAAAGGCATCCAGGGTTAAGGTATTATCTTCCATGCCCATGTGCCCGGGTAAGTATGTGATCATCGTAGGCGGCAGGGTAGCCGATGTAGAACATTCGGTACAGGCTGCCGTCCAAAGGGCGGGGTCCAATCTGGTGGATAAGCTGGTAATACCCAATATACATGAACAGGTGTTTAAAGCGGTAAACAATGCCTCCGATATACAGGACATAGATGCCCTGGGTATAATAGAAACCTTTTCGGTGGCTTCAGGAATACTGGCGGCGGATGCCGCCGTTAAGGCAGCCCTTGTGGATTTGATAGAGATACGGTT
>JBMNSO010000027.1:0-16929 GCA_050945235.1 Mahellales bacterium | reverse complement strand
ATGGCCGCCCTTTCCGGCATAGTCCTCATTTCCCGTCTCAACTCGGCGTCCATCACCAATGGCAACCTCTACGAGTTTGATGCCATTATCGCCTGTGTCATAGGAGGCATAAGCCTAGCCGGTGGTAGGGGCAGAATTATCCAGGCATTGTTTGGTGCGGTGTTTTTAATGCTGTTTTTTAACGGTATGACCATGTTGAATGTGGATCCCTTCTACCAGGATGTATTAAAGGGTATTGTACTGGTGGTGGCGATAGGTATTGACGTAATCCGCAACAGGAGACGGGTTTAAATACCCGGACACTAATTTGGAAGGATGTTTAATTAAATGAAAAAGGACTATATCTTGACCATTGACAATGTTTCCAAGAGTTTTCCCGGGGTTAAGGCCCTGGACAATGTATCCTTCAAAGTGGAACGGGGAACGGTACACGCTTTGGTGGGCGAAAACGGTGCCGGCAAGTCTACATTGATAAAGGTTCTTGGCGGTATATACAGCAACGAGACCGGGAACATATACCTTAACGGAAAACCCACAAGCTTCAGGACCCCTTATGATGCCAAAATGGCAGGTATAAGCGTGGTACACCAAGAGCTTAAACTGGCTGAATCATTAAGCATTACCGAAAATATTTTTCTCGGGAACCTGTTGTACACCAAGAGAGGGCTAGTGGACTGGAAGACAATGCACAGACGGGCCAAAGAGGAGATGGACAGCCTGGGTATAGATATCGACGTTAGTGTTGCGGTTGAAACGCTGCCGGTGGCAAAAAAGCAGATGGTGGAAATATGCAAAAACCTTATCACCAACTGCCAACTGCTGTTGATGGATGAACCCTCAGCCACCCTGACGGAAAAGGAGCTTAACATTCTGTTCTCTACAATAAAAAAACTGAAGGAAAAAGGTATTACCGTCATATATATTTCCCACAGGCTGCAGGAGATCTTCAGTATTGCCGACAATGTAACAGTGCTTAGGGATGGAAAACATATAGCCACGGTACCAGTGGCCAGTGTTGACAGGGACCGGCTCATTTCCATGATGGTGGGTCGGGAGCTGGGGGATGAATATCCCAAGGAGTCCGTCGACATTGGCGAGGTTCTGCTTGAAGTTAAGGGATTGAGCCGCAAAGGTGTGCTCCATGATATCAGTTTCAGTGTGCGCAGGGGCGAGATTTTGGGTTTTGCCGGCCTGGTAGGTGCCGGCAGGACGGAAATAGCCAGGGCTGTTTTAGGGATCGATAGAATAGACCATGGTGAAGTACTGGTAAGGGGAACACCGGTTAAGAACAGGCAGTTCAAGGATGCTATAAAAAGACGTTTTGGGCTGATACCGGAAGATAGAAAGCAACAGGGCGTGATACAGTCTTTTTCGGTTAAGGAGAACATCTGCCTGGTTAGTATAGACAGGATAATAAAGGGCGGCATTATCAGGAACCACCTTGAACAGAGGTATGCACGGGAGTATGTGGATAAACTTAGGATTATGACACCCTCCGTTGATACCCAGATCCAGTATCTAAGCGGCGGAAACCAGCAAAAGGTGGTTATCGCAAAATGGCTGCTCCAGGAAAGCGAAATAATATTCTTGGATGAACCCACCCGGGGTATTGATGTTGGTGCAAAGAGTGAAATATACAAGCTGATAAACAAACTAGCAGGGGAAGGTAAGGCGGTTATAATGATTTCCTCTGAGATGCCTGAACTGCTAGGCTTGTGTGACCGGATACTGGTTATACACCACGGCAGGATAGTAGGGGAACTTTCCAGGGAAGAAGCAAGCCAAGAGAAGATTATTGCACTGTGTGTATAAAGACTATACCCTTTGACCTAAGGTATAGCTGGCTAAAAAAATATTAGGAGGTAATTACCATGAAAAAAGTTAGACTACTGGTAAGCCTTGTGTTAATGACTGTCATGATAACCGTACTATTAACAGCCTGCGCACAGCCCAGCGATACACCACCGGTTGAAGAGCAGCCAAAGGGTCCTGCTGAGGACCCGGGACCTCAAACCCTTGAGAAGGAGCCCGAGGAAGAACCGGAAGACCCAATTGCCGGAAAAAGGCTGGCTGTGGCCCATATTTCCAAATATGATGAATGGTGCGCCGCAGTGTCCGACGAGTTTGAGTCCCAGGCTATTGAGATGGGCTTTGCGGAAATTAATGTACAGGACGGTAACCTCGACCACGAAACCCAATTAAGGCAGGTGGAAAACTTCATCACCCAGGAATATGACATGATCCTCATCGACCCGGTGAATCCTGAGGGGATAATTGAAGCCCTGGAGAAGGCCAATGATGCCGGTATACCGGTAATCGCCTTCGACTCCAGCATAGAATGGGATAAGTTGGTGTCCTATGTTGCCTGGGACCATGCCGCCACCGGGGTAATGATGGGTCAGTACGTCAAGGATTATATCGTCCAGGAACTGGGCGGCAAAGCCAATGTGGTAATCCTTAACATGCTGCAATTCACCCATACCTCCATCCGGGCTAAAACTTTTAAGGAGCAACTGGCGGAGCTGGGTGACAATGTAAAGTATATAGCCGAGCAGGATTTTCAGGGCAACAGAGAGGTAGCAGCAAATATCATATCCAATATAAAAGAACCCATAGATGTGATATACAGCGTTGTTGACAACGGTGCCTGGGGCGCGGTATCTGCATTGGAGGCTATGGGTGTTGAAGGACCCAAGGTATTCTCGGCCGGTGCCTACGGCAGCGAACCCTTCGACGCATTAAAGGCCAACCACCCTTACTATCACGCCTGTGTAGCCGTTCCGCCGGCCAATATAGTAAAGGACACCTTAGACATTGCCGTTATGTACTTTAAGGGCGAGACAGACGGGATACCCAAAAGAAAGAATATAGATATTGAGATATACGATGCTTCCAATATAGCGGAACATTATTAATAAGGGGTAGCAGGTAGTCCGGTGTATACCGGACTACCTGCTATTGACAATGGGTGGATAAAAGGTATATTATTAATGTAAAGGCATAAACCATTAAATGTCTCTAATAACAAAGTAAACTCAATATAAAAATTTATACTGAACTTGACCCTAAGAGCATTGGCTTGAGGGGGAGAGTGCGTAAGGCTGTATTCTGATGCCGAGGAGGGTTCCGGGGCAAAGGAGAATTAGGTTACAAGGGCTTAATATGTCCTTTATCAGGAATTCTTCTGTGTTCCTGGTAAAGGACTTTTGTATTTTAAAGGAGGTTAAATAATACATGAATAATACACCGAGGGGTGACCGGTTGCATATAGCACTATTTGGCAGGAGGAATACCGGCAAGTCCAGCTTGATAAATGCACTAACCCACCAGGAAATAGCCGTTGTGTCGGATATACCGGGCACCACCACCGATCCGGTATACAAGAGCATGGAGGTTGTGCCCCTGGGTCCCGTTATATTCATAGATACGCCGGGGATCGATGATGAGGGAGCGCTGGGCAGGCTAAGGATTGATAAGACAAGGGAGGTGCTTAGAAAAACCGATATTGCCATCCTTGTAGTAACCGGCGAGGGCAGGTGGGGCAGCCGGGAGGAATGGCTGGCTGAACAGTTTAAGGAACAGAGGGTACCCTTTGTTATAGCTTTAAATAAAAGTGATGAGTTAAAGGATGGGAAGTTTCTTAAGGCCATACCTGCCATTGACGGTGTACCCGTTGTAAGGACATCCGCCAAAACCGGGGAGGGTATTGAGGACCTTATCCGCCGGTTGATAGAACTTAAAAAGGAAGACGATTCATCGCTGCACCTGGTGGACGGCCTGGTAAAGACAGGCGACCTGGTTATACTGGTCACGCCTATTGACAGCGGGGCGCCCAAGGGTAGGCTTATACTGCCCCAGCAACAGGTGCTCCGGGATATACTGGATAAAGGCGCTGCCGGACTGGTGGTCAAGGAAACCCAGCTCCAACAGGCTTTAAACAGGTTAACCCAGCCGCCGGATATGGTTATAACCGACTCACAAATCTTTGACAAGGTAGAGGCATTGCTCCCATCTAAAGTGCCCCTTACATCCTTTTCCATTATATATGCAAGGAATAAGGGAAACCTTGGGTTGTTCTACTGGGCCGTTAAGGAAATCCAGGGGCTTAAAGACGGAGATAATATCCTGGTGGCCGAAGGGTGTACCCACCACCGCCAGGACGATGATATCGGCACCGTAAAGATCCCCAGCCTTCTTAGGAAAAGGACCGGTAAGCGGTTAAATTTTCACCATATCTCCGGGGGCTTTTTTAAAGAGGATCTTTCGCCCTACAGCATGATAATCCACTGCGGTGGGTGTATGCTCAATAAAAGGGAGATGGAATACAGGCAGGTTTTCTCGGAACAAAGGGGTGTACCCATGATAAACTACGGCATAATACTGGCGTATGTCCATGGTATGCTGGACCGGGTCCTTGAGCCCTTCAAAAAGGAGCTAAGCGAACGGGGTTAAAAGGGAAGGAATGGTTGAAGGGATTAATATGTAAAGTATAAAGGGGGAATAATCAATGGGCTTTTTACAAAAATATCAGAAGTATTTCGAAGAGTATGATTCAATGGACAGTGACTTTATCGATGATGACAAGATATGGTCACAGCTTAATAAATGGGCAAACCCATCCAAAGAGGATGTAAGGAGGGTTCTAGAAAAGGCGGAAAGTAAGATAAGGCTGGAGCCTGAAGAGACCGCCATCCTTATACAGAATCAGGATGAGGAAACAATTAACGAAATGTATAGCCTTGCCAGTAAGCTTAAGAGGGAAGTTTATGGGGACCGTATTGTTTTTTTTGCGCCGCTGTACATAAGCAATAAGTGTGCCAATAACTGCAAGTACTGCGGCTTCAGGAGCGACAATGACAAGGTGGACCGAAGAACCCTGACCATGGAGGAGATATCCCAAGAAGTAAGAATCATGATCAATGAGGGGCAAAAAAGGACGGTGCTGGTTTATGGCGAATCACCGGAGACAGATATAGATTTTATATGCCAAAGTGTCAGGCAGGTTTATGCCACCAAGTGCGGCAACGGAGAAATCAGAAGGGCCAATATAAACTGTGCGCCCCTGTCCCGGGAAGAGCTAAAGAAACTCAAGGAAGTGGGTATAGGTACATTCCAGGTATTTCAGGAAACATATCACCACAAAACCTACAGTAATATGCACCCTAAGGGTACCATAAAGGGTAACTACAGATGGCGTCTTTATGCCCAGGACCGGGCATTGGACGTGGGTATTGACGATGTTGCCATAGGCGTACTCTTTGGGTTATATGATTGGAGGTTTGAAGTGATGGGGCTTTTATACCATGCCATCCACCTGGAGGAAAAATACAATGGTGTGGGACCCCATACCATATCCTTCCCCAGGATAGAACCGGCCATCGGCACGCCCTATGCATCAAACCCCGATTACGCAGTAAGTGATGAGGACTTTAAAAAACTGGTGGCCATATTGAGACTGTCGGTACCCTACACCGGTTTGATCCTGACCGCCCGTGAAAGGGCCGAAGTGAGGAGGGAGGTCATACCCCTGGGCGTCTCCCAGATCGATGCCGGTACACGGATAGGGGTGGGGGGTTATAAGCAGTCCATGGGCAATATGCTTCCAGATAAAGAACAATTCCAATTGGGGGACACCCGAACCCTCGATGATGTTATACGGGAAACCTGTAATATGGACAGCATACCTTCCTTCTGTACGGCCTGCTACCGGGCGGGCAGAACGGGAGAGGAGTTCATGGAGGTGGCAAAATCCAGCTTTGTCCATAATTTCTGTATGCCCAATGCCATCCTTACCCTAAAGGAATACCTGCTGGATTATGCCGGCGATGAAACCAGAAAAGCGGGAGATTTGGCTATTGATAAGTATACCAGACGGATAGAAGACCCAAAGACCAGGGACTTTGTGATCAAGGCATTAAAGAGGCTGGAAAAGGGAGAAAGGGATATTAGGGTTTAAAGGACGGTAAATATTAAAATGCATATGTTACTAGATATCCTCGAAGGAAGCCACCATCTCGACAAGGCCGGCCTAATCAGGCTTATGACCTGGGATAAACCCTCTATGATCTACGCCGCTGCCGACAGGGTAAGGAAAAAGTATCTGGGTGATGAAGTGCATTTGAGGGGCTTGATTGAATTCAGCAGTTATTGCCATAATACATGTTTATACTGCGGCTTGAGGTCGGCCAATAATAGAATTAAGAGGTTTAGGATGGATACCCGGGAAATAACGGAATGGGCCAGGCGTGCTGCTGCCTTAGGCCTTAAGACCATTGTCCTGCAAAGCGGTGAGGACAAGGCCTATTCAATAGATGACCTGTGCAGGGTGGTCAGTGGGATCAAGGATATGGATGTAGCCGTTACCCTGAGTATCGGAGAACTTACAAGGGAAGAATACGCCCGCTTGAAAAGAGCGGGAGCCAACAGGTATCTGTTGCGTATCGAAACCGGGAATCGTAAGCTTTATGAAGGACTTCATCCGGGAATGAGCTACAAAAACAGGATAAGGTGCCTTTATGATTTAAAGGAGCTGGGTTATGAGGTAGGTACCGGGTGCCTTATAGGGCTGCCCGGCCAGACCCTTGATATGCTGGTGGAGGATCTTTTGTTTTTCAAAGAATTCGATATAGACATGCTGGGTATGGGACCCTTTATTCCATGCCCCTCTACGCCCCTGGAAAATGAAAAGGGCGGAGACGTGTCTATGGTTTTAAAAATGATGGCCCTGGCAAGGCTGCTAATGCCGGATATAAATATGCCGGCCACCACCGCCCTGGGAACAAGGGACAGTGACGGTTACCGCAAGGGACTGATGGCGGGGGCCAACGTAATCATGCCCAATATGGGACGGCCGGACTATAAAAGGCTTTACAACATATATCCGGGTAGAGTAGGGAGTATGGATGATGGCTTGGCCCGTCTTGAATCAGCAAAGAAGATTGTCATTGAGGCCGATAGGAAGATAGGTCAAGGCTATGGCAATAGAAGTCAGACTCCCAAAAAGGTATAAGACTAATATGCACTGATAAAAGTATAAGACTAATACGCACCGATAGGTGCTTATTTTTTTGATAATGCCCATGGCAGGCTTTCCCTTAAAATACCACCTATATTGTTCCAGTCTTTTGAAAATAATACTTTAGAGGATACATTATGAAAGGAGTGTTAAATATGGCACAACTCAATCAACAGGAACTTCAAAATCTAAGGCATCTCATCGGGTCCCATGAAACGGCATATCAAAAACTACAGGCCTACGCCCAGCAGGCCACCGACCCGCAAATAAAGCAGATGTTCCAACAATCGGCCCAGGAAGCCCAAAATACCAAACAAAAATTAATGAGTTTTTTGCAATAGGGAGGTAACAAGATGCAAGATAAGGATATGGTAAACGATGTGTTGTCCATGTTGAACAGCAGCCTGACCGGTTATGCCAATGTTATATCCCAGGCGCAAAACGAGCAGTTCAGGCAGACTATTCAACAGATTAGAAACAGTTGTGAGACTTCTCAGTTTAATCTATATAAACTGGCGGAACAAAAGGGATTTTACAAGCCGGGTCCCCAGGCTGACCAGAGCGATATCCAGGAAGTGCGGTCCATGTTCCAAAGCGGCTCATAATTTTTACTAAAGGGTTTGTTCTGTAGAAAGGGGCGCTGTATACAAAGCGTCCCTTTCCATATTTTTATACAAAGAGTTTTTTTCTATAAAAATGGAAATAAATGAACCTTTTATCATATTTTCCTTGACTTTTTAAATATTATTTCATATAATTTCAATATAGTATAAAAATATATCAAATATGTTCACGTTATATATCCTTTATATATTCGGAGGCAAATATGATACCTGAAAAGAGGAGAGAGAAAATACTTGCCAGGCTTCAGGAAGTTGAGGTTTGCTCCATAAAGGAACTTGCAGATGAACTTGAAGTTTCCAGGGTTACTATAATGAGGGACCTGAACCTTCTCGAAAATACCGGTCTGGTTTCAAAGATTCATGGTGGTGTCAAAGTAATAAAGTCCGAAAACAGTTATTCCGAAACCAGATTTAATGTAAGATTCAAGCAAAATAACGAAAAAAAGCTTCAAATAGCTAAGAAGGCTGTTGCTTACGTTAAGGATCATAGTACAATTTTCATTGATTCTTCCACCACCGCCCATATATTTTCGTTGGAATTATTTAAAAACAGATATATTGATTTAAATATAGTGACAAATTCCCCCACCATCATTGCCGAGGCTTTAAAACTGCCGGATATAAAGATAATCTCTACAGGGGGAGAGCTTAACACCAGTTTTAGTATGTTTGGAGGCACATGGGTAGTAGATTTTCTTGACAGGATAAACATTGATTCGGCTTACATTTCTGCAGCCGGCATATCAAAGGACCTTAATATAACATCCTCCAATATGGATCTTGCAAACATCTTAAAAAAGGTCATAGAAAAGTCCGACGGTGTAAACCTACTGGTAGACAGCAGTAAAATTTTTAAAAGGGAGATGCTTGATGTCAGTAGTATAAGGGGCTTTTCAAGGATTATTACCGACGATCAAATCGATAACCATTCCCTTGAGATCATAAAGGGTTCGGGGGTGGAAGTAGTTTGAATTATTAGTATTAAGGAAGCAAATTTATATATTCCATATTGACAATTCTTATAAGCTCATATAAAATACAAATAAGTACATAACTATATCACAAGTGTTCAATAAAATCCGATCTATTTAAAATAATATACGAAGTCTTTCTTTATTACTGATCAATTCAACAAAATTGAAAAGCGAGGTGTCTAAGTTTGGCTAGAAACAAAAATTATGGGCATACCGGCGGCATGAAGAGAAACTATCTTTGGGATATTTTCTACACGGAATTGGTGGATATCGTTGGTAAGGAACATGTCCTTACCAGCGAGGCCGATAAGCTGGCCTATTCCAATGATGTTTTCTGGATACCCAATATGTGGATAGATAGGAAGATGGAACCCTTTAAACCCGATTATATTGTGCAGCCAGGTAGCAGGGAAGAGGTCATAAAGGTTTTAAAACTGGCAAACCGTGAAAGGGTGCCGGTAACACCCTGGGGGGGAGGTTCAGGTTCTCAGGGTGGGATACTGCCTGTTTACGGCGGGATCATGCTGGATTTGAAGAGATTAAACAGGATCATAGAAATAGACGAATTGTCCCATACCGTTACCGTGGAGGCGGGTATTAACAATACATTACTGGAAAAGGCTCTAAACGAGAGGGGTTATACCTTTCCCCACTACCCCGCTTCTTCCAACTGTGCTTCTGTAGGCGGTTTTATTGCCCATAGGGGTTCAGGGACCCTATCTACGAAATACGGTAAGATTGAAGATCTGGTGGTTTCCCTGGAGGTAGTCCTTCCCACCGGTGAAGTGATGAATACTCTTCCGGTGCCAAAACATGCTTCCGGTCCCGGGCTCCACGAATTTTTTACAGGCTGCGAAGGTACCTTGGGTATTGTAACAAAGGCAACTTTGATCATCAACGAGCTGCCCCAAGAGAGACGGTTCGGTGCATACCTGTTTAAATCATTGGATGATGGATTGGAAGCCGGCCGTTTAATAATGGTGAAGGGCCTCAAACCTACCACTATTCGGTTGTACGACCCGGAATCCACCAGGACAAAGGTGGGTGACGTGTTGAACATAAAGGTTGACGACGGAAAATCTTCTTATATGATAGTCGGCTATGATGGCGACCCCGAATTTATAGATTACCAGGAAAAAATGGTGGATAAAATCTGTAGCAATTTCGGTGCCAAAAACCTGGGTAGCGAGCCCGGGGAGCATTGGTGGAAAAATCGGTACAAATTTTATTATCCTCCCTATGAATTCAGGCTTCCGTGGATGTACGGCACCATGGATACAGTATGTCTCTTCAAACATATTAACAAGCTGTATTATACTAAGAAAAAAACCTTGGAAGAAAGTTTCAGTCATCTAGGATTAAAATACATAGCTCATTTTTCCCACTGGTATAAATGGGGAGTAATGGTATACGACCGGTTTATCATTGAAGACCCGCCCCAGGATCCGTTGGAGGCTATCAAACTCCATAATGAGATTTGGAACAAAGCCGTAAGGATTTCCATTGAAAACGGCGGGGTTATAAACGAGCACCATGGAATAGGCCTCAAACTTGGCCGTTTTATGGGCGAACAATATGGGGATACCGGTTATGGTTTCCTGACAAAGGTAAAGGAAATACTGGATCCCAACGGAATACTGAATCCGGGAAAAATGGGATTTGGTCCGGTCAAATAAGACTTGAGGGAGGGATTGACTTGGACAGTCAAAAATATCAAAGGATAATAAAGGGATGCAGATTCTGTTTAATGTGCCGTCATGTGTGCACAGTGGGCAATGCTACCTATGTTGAGACCAATACACCCAGGGGTAAAGCCTTGATGCTGGACTGCCTGGGCAGCGACGCCCTTGAAGACAACCCAAAGAACCTTGCCAGGGCCATTGAGGTGCTTTATGATTGCTGCTACTGCGGGCAGTGTAGGAATAATTGTGTCAGCAGCTACGATCATCCCGATATGGTAATGGTGACCCGGGATAAATTCAATGGCAACAAAAGCTTGCTCCCCGAACCTGTAAGGAATTACCAGAACCTTATAGAAAAAAACCTGGAGCCCTATGAAACTCCCACTAATATAAATATCGAAGGAGTAAAACAGGATCAGCCCAATTCCGATGTATTGGTATATTTGGGTCCCATTGTGCGTAATGAAATGCCCGAGGTTTTCCATGGGACGCTAAAGATACTGGAAAGGGTCGGGGTAAAGTATACAATCATGTCCGATGAAAGGGATGCGGGATATTTTGCTTATCTTTTCGGTATGCTGGGAAAGGCTCGGGAACTGCTATCTTCATCCATTGAAAGGATAAATGCACTAGAACCTGCAAGGATACTTACCCTTGCTCCAGCCGATTATAGGCTGTTGATGGGCGGTATTGAGGATTTACCTGTTGACGGTTTAAAGCCCCAGGTGGTTCATATCACCACTTTCTTGGCAGAGTTATTGACCTTGGGCACTCTTAAACTCACCAAGGAATTTTCCAAAAAGGTTACCTACCATGATTCATGCCAGCTAGGCAGGTTTATGGAGGATTTCTCATCACCCCGGGAGGTCCTTGGAAGGGTACCCGGGATAGTCCTTGAGGAATTGTACTGGAACAAGGATGAATCCGGTTGCTGTGGTGCCGGCGGCGGCTTAGAATTTACCAATCCCAAGCTATCCAAAAGGATTGCTCAAAAAAGGCATGATCAAATAAAGGACAAGGAAATTGAGTTAATAATTACCGACTGTCCCAATTGCAAAAAGCAGTTGAATACAACTGCCCAAGACCAGGACACGGCGAACACTATTACTTTGGCGGAACTGGTATCCCAGTGCCTATGAAAGTAATAGCAGTCAAAATATAAAAATCTATGTTAAAAGGAGAGATCAATATGGCGGAAACAAAGAAAAGGTATAACCTAGCTCAGTTGGCGTGGCCGGACATCCAGGAGTTTCTCAAGGAATCGGATGTTGTAATGATACCCTTCGGAAGCTGTGAGCTCCACGGCGCTCATCTGCCGTTAGGGACTGATACATACCAATGCCTTGCCATTACCCAAAGGGCGGCTGAACTGTGCAATGTTCCTTATACCGAACCTTTGATGTACGGTTATTCACCCCACCACATCCGTCAGCCCGAATCCGGAATGGGCACCATAACCCTCAGGGCTTCCACCTTGAATGCTGTTCTGTACGACATAGCCCGGAGCCTGATACATCATGGCTTCAACAAATTGGTCTTTGTTTGCGGCCATGCTTCCAACATGAAGATAACCGACCCTCTCATGAGGCAATTGCGGTATGAAACCGGTGCTCTTATAGCAATGGTAAGGCCCTGGGCTGAAAGATACCTTGGAATAATTGAAGAGTACATGGAAGGCCCACCGGAGGAAACCCCAGGCTGGCATTCCGGTGAACTGGAAACCTGCCAGGTAATGGCCTACGATGAGTCCCTGGTAAGGATGGACAGGGCCAAAATTGCCAAGGCCCATGCACCTGAATGGTTGCCCGATGGTTTTACCAAAACCGATGGTCTTCCTACTGTTTCACTGGACGGATATGAATATTTTTCCTTTCCCATGGAGCATCAGGAGTTTGCCCCGGATGGCATCATGGGCAACCCCTTCAGGGCCACCCCTGAAAAGGGCAGGAAATGTATAGAGGCCTATGCATCTCATATAGCAAAGGCTATAAACCTTCTCAAACCCTTAAAATGGGATCATAAAATCAAACAAAGGGAGTTTATCAACCGGGTCTAGGGAAAGTAAGGCTATTACATAGTCTAGAGAAGTAAGGGTATTTCATCGTAATAAACATCATTGTATGATTGTGACAAGGCCAATTATGTGAGAATTTGATAACAAAATCCCAATGGGTATTTGAAACCTGTTTTTTTCCGGGGAGTGGTAAAGGTGAAGAAGACTGTTATTTTGTTAATGACCTGCGATACCAAGGGTGTGGAAGCAAAATATATAAAAGAAAAAATCCAAAGTATGGGCGTGGATGTAATACTTGTTGATACCGGCATCAAGTACGAGCCCCAGGGTGTGGTACCGGACATCAGCCACTATCAGGTGGCGGAATGGGCCGGGACCAGGCTGGAAGATATAAGAAACTCCCCTTCCCGGGGGGAAGCGGTTTGCAAGATGGCCGATGCCCTTAAGATTTGCGTCGAAGGACTTTATAAGCAGGGTAAATGTGACGGTATATTGTGTGTGGGTGGGGCGGGCAGTTTTATAGCCGCCCCTGCCATGCACCAGCTTCCCATAGGTCTTCCCAAACTTATCCTTTGTCCCTTAGCTTCCGGGCTGAGGTATTTCGAGCCCTTCGTGGGCAGCAGTGATATGGTGGTTATGCATTCTGTTATCGATATAATCGGGGTAAACCGCATTAGCAGGATGATCTATGATAATGCCGCAGCGGCTTTGGTGGGCATGGTTAAGACAGCGGGAATGGGCGATGAAGACAGGGCCCGTGGTGAAAAATGTATCGGCATAACCATGATGGGAACCACCACCCCGGGTGTTATGGCGGCAAAGGAAGTACTCGAAAAAGCCGGGTACACATGTTTGATCTTCCATCCCAATGGAGTAGGTGGCCGGAGCATGGAAAAGCTGGCCAGGGAAGGCGTATTTGTCGGCATACTGGATTATACCCTGGCTGAAATGGTAGGCACATGGATCAAAGGTTTTACCAAATGCAGCGAGGAAAGGCTTACGGTGGCCGGACGTCTTGGCCTGCCACAAGTAATTGTCCCCGGATGTGTGGACTTTATAAACTTACATCCCCACGAAGTTGATTTACCCGAAAACAAAGATCGGGTCATCTACAATCATAATCCCCAGTTCCCCTTGGCAAGGACGACGAAGGAAGAGATGGTCAAGCTTGCTTCCATAATAGCCGGTAATCTCAATCAATCCAGGGGCAAAGTTCATGTCATACTACCCCTTAGGGGTTTTTCTGCGCCAAACCATCCGGGAGGGCCCTTCTGGCAGCCCGATTGGGACAATGCTTTCAGAGAAAAACTCAAGTCGCAGCTTAAGGATGAAATTATGGTATCGTCAATAGATGTGCATATAAACGACAAAATGTGTGGGATAAAGGCGGCCGAGGCATTACTGGGGTTGCTTTAGCAAGGTAAAGAGAAAATTAATGATTAGACGGCCGATTATATATACAAGGATTAGGACAACCGGCTTGTGAGGACAGGATAGCAGGACAGATGTGTACTGGTCGCCCTTTATGTATCTTATTAAAAGGATGGGAGGGGGGATAAAACTTTTTGCCAAAGTACAGCCCAGGGGGTTACATAACTTTTACTTAAGTATCAAAAGTGAAGGAATAAAGTATTGCGGAGGTGAAAGCGTTGGAAAGTTTTAGGAAACTTGCTTGTGATGTTTTGGTTATAGGCGGCGGAGGTGCTGCCTGCCGTGCTGCTATCGAAGCGGCAGAAAATGGACAGAAGGTGTTGATGCTTGACAAGGACATACCCGGCAGATCGGGGGCTACTCCCTGTGCCCTGTGGAGTATCCAGGCACCCATGGGTAAGGACGGAGTGGATGAAAGGGATAGCGCTGACCAATATTTTGAAGACATGGTCAACGGAGGACATTATCTGGGTGACCAAAATATTGTTGAAGTGGTTGCATATACTGCCGTTGAAAGGATTTATGACTTGGAAAGATACGGAGTTAAGTTCCAGAAGCTGGACGACGGCAAGAGGTTCTATCAAACACCCTTCCCCGGCCAGACATACCCGCGTTCATGTTTTATGATAGAAAACGGTTTTAGCATGTCCACAGTATTGGCACGGGAAGTGGGTCGCCACTCTAATATTGATATCTTGAAGGATTATTTAGTCTTTCAACTGTTAACCAGGGATAATCAGGTTGTAGGTGCCCTGGCCCTTGATTTCAATAATGGCGAGATGGTGGTAATACAGGCCAAGGCTACTGTATTGGCCACCGGTGGCTATACCAGCATATGGGAGTTTAGTGACAATCCTCCCACCTTGATAGGGGACGCCATTGCAATGGCCTATAGGGTAGGGGCGGATATAGTGGACCTGGAATTCAACCAGTATTACGGAACGGATGTTGTATGGCCAAGGAGTGCACGGGGTACCGTTATTCTATACGAGTTGCTCAACAAGGTATTTACCGGGGGCAACGTATACAACAAGTTCGGGGACCCGGTTTTCGAACACCCGCTGCCCAAACGGGATGATGCCATGAAGGTAATGTATAGGGATATAATGGCGGGAAAGGGCGGTCCCCACGGTGGCCTGTTCTTTGACTTGACCAAGTGCGAAGTCGGTGTGGAAAAGGCCAGGGAAATCTATTCAAGTATGACCGGAAAACACTATAAGTTCATAAAAGACGCCACGGGTTTTGATTTTGTAGATACGCCTATGGAAGTTGCGCCGGCCTCCCATTATCAACTGGGAGGGGTTTCCATTAATGAAAAATGTGAGACCTCGGTACCCGGTTTATACTGCTGCGGCGAAGCAGCAGGCAATTTCCAAGGTGATAACCGTATTGCCGGAACCGCGCTGTGTGATACCCAGACCACCGGAGCAAGGGCAGGGGAGTCTGCTGCAGTATTTGCTGCAGGTTCAGATCAGCTGCCCTACGACAAGGATCAGGTGGATGATCTTATTGCTAAGGCAATGAGGTTCTTCGACAACGGTGGGTCCAATATGAGGGCTACCAAGGTAAGAAAACAGATTCAGTTGGCTATGTCCGACTATGTTTCTCCATTAAGAAACGAAGAAGGGCTCACAAAGGCCTTGAACATCGTCCAGTCCTTGAAGGAAGAACAGCTTGATACCATTAGGATAAATAATGTCAGGAAACGCAACAGCGAGTGGAGGGAAGCCCTGGAAGTTGAAATAATGCTGGACACGGCACTGCTCACCATTGAATCAGCCCTGTTTAGGAAGGAATCCCGCGGCCACCATACTAGGACCGACTATCCTCATACCGACGATAAAAACTGGAGAAAGCATACATTGATTAGAAGGACTGAAAAGGGACATGAACTAACCCTTCGACCTGTTATATATACCAAAATGCCTCCGAAGGACGGTGATATATAATGGCCATAACCAAGGTGAAAGTTTTCAGGTACAATCCCGATACCGATTTGATGCCCCATTACCAGACCTATGACGTGGAGATGGACGAATCCTTAACGGTGCTTTTCATACTAAAGGAGATTTATGATAAATACGACCCGACTTTGGCCTACAGGCATAACCTGTGTATGAAGGGTGTGTGTACCCAATGCCTGGTAACCGTGAACGGCAAGGTGGTAAAAGCCTGCAGCACCTTGATTCAGCCGGGCCAAAGCTTTACCGTGGAGCCTGTTTTCGCCAATCCCGTGGTAAGGGATCTGGTTACCGATATGGGAACCATAAAGGATACAGAAGACGGGACATTTGTAAAGAAACAGGGAGTGCTCTTCAAGAAGGTAGACAAGGACAAGGAATAAATATGTTGGGTTACCTTTTATCAAACCGGGGACATCCCCGGTTTGATAATGGGAGCAGTGGGTCAAAGACAAAGAAACGGATGGCCTTTACCACACCTTAACCATGGTGTAAGATAATATTGAACATGCGTTGGAGGTGTTTTATATGGAGGATATGGTAAAGGATATAACAATATTCGAAAAAGCGGGTTGGAAAAGGGAGGACGAGGTTACAGGGGCGCGGGAGCTGTACTATTGGGTGGATATGGACAAAAAAGAGGCTGAGGAGTTGGGCTTTGTATTCGATTTTGAGATACCTAGCGGTTTTGTATTCAGGGCGGATGCCTACCCCATGAGGGAATATCTTGAGTGCACCTGGCACAAGCCTAAGGGCGGGCGGCGTGTTGAGAGGCTGGGCAGCACCATATACAAAGAATATGATTACAGCATACTGATAAGCAGGTTAAGGGAAAGGGTAAACAGGTGATGAATATTTCTTAGCCTTATCCGAATATTATTGAACCCATAAGTCGAAGGGGGTCTTAACCCCATGAACCGGAAAGGTTCTTAGTAAACAATATCCGGGCCCGCCCCCTTTAATAATTTCAGGTGCTCGGCGTCAATGGCGTCATCGGTTATTATCCTGGTGAAATTTCTTATGGTACTTACATTGAGCATTTCTTTCCTGAAAAATTTGCTGCTATCCACCAGCAGGTTTATTTCATCAGATTTTTCAATTACCTTCTTAAGAATATTGGCAAGCTCCATATTTGAAGTAATAATGTTCAGTTCCCTGGATATCCCGGCGGTGGAAATGTACGCGGTGTCAATATTTATCCTATCTAAAAAATCAGTGACCCATGTGCC
>JBMNSO010000026.1:0-17334 GCA_050945235.1 Mahellales bacterium | reverse complement strand
GGTGGCGACAGCGCCGGTACCGGTGCCGTTGTCTGGGCATGGGTAATAGCATTAGCAATTGCAATAGCCGCTGGGTCTCTGCTGGGTTTGGTAAACGGGCTTTTGGTAGGCAAAGGAAAAGTCCATGCCTTTATTGTAACCATCGGAATGATGACAGCCCTGTCCGGTTTTGTGTATACCTATTGCAATGGTAATACCATAAGTGCTGATAACTACCTCTTTGTTGATATAATAGAAAAGCCCTTTGTAACTCTCCCTTATTTGGAGATTCTCACCATAAGATTTTTAATAACCGTAGTTGTCCTTGTATTATTTGAAATACTGCTTGTCAAAACTAAGTGGGGCAGGGAACTGTATATGGTGGGCAGCAACTCAGAGGCGGCATGGCAAGCCGGTATAAATACCGAAAAGAGAGTAATTCAAAGCTTTGTAATATCCGGTTTCACTGCTTCCCTGGCCGGAGCATTATTTGCCATATCAATGAATGCCGCCGTTCCCAATTATGGTGAGAGGGGCATAAATCCTTTGATGCTGATATTAGCATCTACCATAATAGGCGGTACAGTTATGACCGGAGGTGATGGCAGCACCGTCAAGACGGGGGTTGCAGTAATCACCATCCAAGCAATTTTTAACGGCCTTATCATTATGGGCATGGGCTTTGATGCACAGGTGCTGGCGGCCGGTATACTGCTAGGAGCGGTTGTGGCATATGAAGCCTATTCACTATACAAACAGAGTTTAAGAAAAGGAGAGCGTCCCTTCCTTTTGAAGGAAGCTACTCAATTAAAGTCGAGGAGATCTAAGGGTTAAATCTAAAACAGACATTTTTAAACGCTGAGTTTTTGGTATCATGCAGGGTTTACCCTATCAATACAATAATATTCCATAAATTACATTAAATGATAGACAATAAGGGAGCCCTGATGATATAAGGATGTATAATAAAAAAGGAGGAAACAAAATGAAAAAGAGATTAGGAATTCTTGTAATTTCTCTGCTTATTGTGGCGCTGATACTGTCTGTTACGGCATGTTCGGGGACAGGGGAACAGACGGAACAGCCGGCTCCGGAAAAACCCGCCGATACACCTCAACAACCGGAAGAGCCAGCCGATGAAGAACCTGCCGAACAAAGCAACTTAGAGGCATCATTGAGTATCGATATTTCCAATGTCAGGGGCTCCGACGGCCAGCTGTTGCTGGAATACGGGGAAACCAGGGAAATACCTCCTAAACCCACCGATAAAGAAGAGCTGGAAATGTGGAATATTGAATACGCCGGTCGGTTAACCGAGAAGCTACCCATGATTCCTTCGCCCAAGGATGGTATCATCGGAAAAAGGATTGTAATGATACAGCAATCCGAGCATCCATACTTTACCGCTGTATCCAATGGTGCCAAGATGGCTGCCGAGGCTTATAAAGCCGAACTACAAATCTGGAACCCCAATGGAGACCTAAACCAGCAGAACCAGTTCGTTGACAAGGCCATAGCAGAAAAGGTTGACATGGTACTCCTTGCACCCTTGGATGCAAAGGCCGGTGTTCAGCAGTTTAAGAAGCTGTATGATGCAGGTATTCCGGCTATTGCTTTTAACATGATTCCCACCGACGAGGCCATGAAGTACGTTTTGGCTATCACCGCACCGGATGATTTCGGACAGTTCAGGAAACTGGCGGACTTCTTAGCCAAAGATGTTGGAGGTAAGGCCGGAGTTGGGTATATAACCCATATTCCCGGAGGGTCACCGTATTTTGCCCGTACGACCAATGTGATCAAATTCTATGAGCAAAACTATCCTGATATGAAGACGTTGGATGTCCAGTCTCCGGGTTTTGATGCACCCAAGTCAAAACAGGTCGTAGCCGACTGGATTACCAGGTTTGGTGATGAGCTAACATGTATAGTAATATCCGACGACTCTGCCCAAGCTCTGGGTGCTACCCAGGCTGCTGAAGAAGCTGGCAGAAGCGATATCAAGATGATCGCTGCCGGTAATTCCAAGGTGGGAATGGACTTGGTAGCCCAAGGCAAACTGTTCGCTATAACCTATCAATCAGCTGAAGCCGATGGTGCTATTCCTATTAAGGTTGCGGCCGACTACTTCAACGGTGTGGAGCTGGGTGAAAACGCCGCCTTCTACCTGCCCCAGGCTATAATCACAAAGGACAATGTTGAGGAGTATATGCCGGCACAGTGGTAAAAAACTTATTCATAACAAATTAGGTAGTTCTTAATAAGTTAGTCAGCTTTTAAAGGTTTTAAATATAGTCACAGATCTAAATCTGTGACTATATTTAAAATTAAAAAGTATTTTGCAAGCCTTTTGCGGCGGTTGAATATCCATTGACAATCAGTTTATAGTATTTGGAGGTAAAATTAAATGAATTCTAAAGAAAGGCTTATGACAGCACTGGAAAAAGGTACCCCCGACAGGCTGCCGGTATCGGTCCATCAGTGGCAGTCCTTTCACCTAAAGTATTATATGGATAATATAGACGACGTTTCTGCCTTTAAAAGGTGTGGTTTGGATGCAATAGTTCAATACTTTGAAGCCATGGGCCAGTTTTGGATTCCAGGCAAGGTTCAGTCCCAAAGATATTCTGACGAGTGGATTGATGAGGTGGAGATAGTAAAGGATGATATAAACCAAATGGTGATACACCATACCATATATACCCCAGAGGGTAATCTCACCTATAAGACCGAAGGCAATGAAAAGACTACTTGGATTACTGAGTTTTTGATCAAGAATAAAGAAGATATACAACTGCTTAAGTATATGCCCGTTCCAAAGCTGGATAAGCAGGCCATAGAAAGGGAATACGACAGAGTAGGGGACAGTGGTATTTTAAAGGGTTTTGTCTGGGGCGACCAGGCCGGATGCTGGCAGCAGGCCTGCTGTCTGTATGATACCCTGCCCATGATTTATGCAGCCCATGACGATCCGGCATGGGTCCATGAGTTTCTAAATATTTTACTGGATAAAAAAATCCAATTCATATATGAGTCGTTGGAGGGAGCAAAATTCGATTTAATAGAAACGGGAGGAGGTGCATCCTCTTCAACGGTAATCTCCCCAAAAATGTTTGAGGAGTTTTGTCTGCCCTATGATAGGAAAATCCACGACGCCCTTCACGATGTGGGGCACAGGTCGTCTTACCATACATGCGGTGGAATGAAAGGCATATTTGATCTTATAATAGCCACCAATGCCGATGCGTCGGAAACCCTGTCACCCAAGGGAGTGGGAGGAAATATAGAAGGACCTGAGTTATATGATGCGATGCATGGTAAGGTATGCCTTATTGGTGGTATGGACCAGTTCAATATTCTTACCCATGGTACGCCGGACATGGTAAGAAGGGAAGTATACCGGCTCTTTGAAGTATTTGGCAAGGGTGGGGGATATATTCTATCTACTGCTGACCATTTTTTCGATGCACCGGTTGAAAATCTTATAGTATATGGTGAAGCAGCAGCCGATTGCACATATTAAATTATAAGGAGGCTGGGATGATGAGCAAAGCAAAGGAGAAAATTGAACGTTTACGGCTGGCCTTAAGCCATCGACAAGGTGATAGAGTGCCGGTGAGCGATTTTTTCTGGACAGGGCACATGCTAAGATGTAAGGAAAAATGGGGTGAAGGTTTTGATCCCTATAAAGAGTATGATTTGGACTATATTGTTATAACACCCAATATGGACCCCCATATCAAAGCTTTTGAAATTATTGAAGAAAAGGGCGAGGATATAATCGTAAAAACCGGGTTTGAAGCAACCATAAAGAGATCGGGTACTGCACCCATGCCACACTTTGAATACTTTTCGGTAACGCAGCCCGAGGAGATGGCGGCATTTCAATTTGACGACCCAGCAGACCCCAGAAGGTTTTATAGTGGGGGAGATGATCAGTTAAACTGTGTGGGTGATGCCTTACTTAGGAATATTCCCCCTTGGTATGAAAGGGTCAACGGGTATGTGGACGATTTCGCAGTTTTTGGTTCGGTATGTGAGCCCTATGAATACCTATGGAGGATTATCGGTTCGGAAAATGCCTTGTACTGGATGGTGGAAGTACCGGACTTGTATGAAGATTTTATTAATAGGATAGGACAGTTTCTATACGATTTTTGCAAGGCACAGATAGAAGCAGGCAAAGGAAGGCTGTCGGGTATGTATATTTGGGGTGATGTTGCATATAGAAATGGCATGTTTTTCAATCCAAAAACGTGGCGTCATATGTTTAAACCCCATGTGAAGGCACTAATCGATCTATGCCATAAGAATGGATTAATGGTAATCTACCATGGCTGCGGAAATGCCACTTCCATTTATAAAGACTTAATAGAAATAGGTTTGGATGCCTATAACCCCTTAGAGGTAAAAGCAGGGCTTGATGTCGTTGAGCTTAAGAAAGAATACGGCGGTAAGCTGGCCTTTGCCGGCAACATAGACGTTAGGGTCTTAGAAAGGGGAAACCACGACGAGATCAAAAAGGAAGTACTATATAAACTCCAGGCGGCAGAGGGCGGTGGATGGATACTCCAGTCAGACCATTCGGTGAGCAGCCAAGTGGCGCCGGAAAGCTATAGGCTGGCGGTGGAGATACTAAGGGAGTATGGCAACTACCCCCTTGACATGGATAGGATAAAAAGGGAATTATCTCAATTATAGGATTGGAGGTTTTTCTATGAAGAGATATGGCCAGGTAATAAGGGTAAGGCCTGAGAAATTAGAGGAATACAAAAAGCTTCATGCGAATGCATGGCCGGGCGTTCTTAAAATGATTAAGGAATGCAATATAAACAATTATTCTATTTACTATAAAGACGGATTTTTATTCAGCTATTATGAATACACCGGCGATGACTACGAGGGCGATATGGCAAAAATGGCTGCCGATCCCACTACTCAAAAATGGTGGGCCGTGTGTAAGCCCTGCCAACAGCCTTTGGAGACAAGGAAAGAAGGTGAGTGGTGGGCTGATATGGAAGAGGTTTTTCATATAGACTGAGATAGTAGTTAAGAAAATACATCTGGTGTTCAATTTATGGAAATTGAACACCAGATGTATGGAAACGAAAAACATGTAACTAATAATCCTGTGGGATTTTATTAATAATGTAATCCACTCTATACTGTGGTGGCATAGGTATTGTTCCAGGCTTAACTCTTGACCTATTCTATCAGATGTTCAACATATTGGCTGTTTAGCTGGTTGTAACCTCAAGGGCTGCTACTTAAAAATCCTGTAAATTCTGAGCAGATGTACCTTGCACATATTCGGTCGTCATACCGCAGTTTTTGTACGGAATACCGCTTTAAAGTCCTGCAGTATAATGCTCGGCAGCTCTTAAGATATCATTTCTATGAAATGCATTTCATATTTATCAAGATACCTTTGTAACCTTGGTAATGCAAATGGCCATATTTTCTTTATTAAATTGTGACCTATATTATTTACCTGCCTTCTTGATGGGCACAACAAGAAGAAAGATGGTATTGCCTCCAGAGAATATTCTTGTAACTGTTAAGTCTGATTACAAGTGATTAAAACTATATTGTACAAAGGAGTGTGTAAGATGAAGAGAAATGTACGTATTTTCCTTTCGATGATCCTAGTCCTCACGGTAGTGTTAGGTATAATTCCGGTGGAAACAGCTGAGGCGGACAATGGATTTGACGTCAGAAAGTACAACCTTGAGTGGAAAACACCTAGCGTGAAAGAGGATGACTCCATGCCGTTGGGCAATGGAGATGTGGGACTGAATCTGTGGATGGAAAACCAGTCAGACATTGTCTTTTACATTAGTAAAGTGGGTGCATATGCGAATAATTCCACCACCATGAAATTGGGCAAGATACGGGTAGCATTACCAGCAAACACGTTTACTAATAGCGATTTTTCCCAGACCTTGGATCTTTCCACAGGAAGCATTAAGATAACTACGGGAACGGGTGTTAACAAGATTGACTTGGAACTTTGGGTGGACGCGAAGGCGCCTGTTATTCGTTTAAAAGGGCAAAGCGCTTCGGAGATCCCGATAGAAGTTAGTTATGAATTGGGATGGCGCAATCTGACAGTTTTAAATAACGTGCCCGACAACCACGCTGCAACGGAAGACGTGCTCTTGAATGATGGTGGCAATGCGATAATGTGGTATCATAGGAATAGCAATTCCACTTGGAAAAACGAAGCGAAAAGCAGGAATGTCACTAGTGCAGAAAACCTTGCCCTTGACCCGATAGAAAACCTAACCTTTGGTGGTGCAATACGGGCTAAGGGGATGCAACGTGCATCTGCATCTAAGCTGTCGACTAATAGTACAAAAGAAATTGATATCGTAATTGACATTCATTCCGATCAGCCGAATAAGCCACAGGCTTTCATAGACGGTTTAAAACAGAATATGCAAAAAACGGATGCGGTGGCATATGATGATGCTTACCAAGACCATGTGGACTGGTGGGAGGAATATTGGGACACCAGCTATATTGAAATCACCGGTGGGACATTTGAAAAGCCTAAGCATTATAATTTGGAAAATGGGGAAGATATCGGTTACATTATTACGCAAAATTACTTATTACAACGTTTTATACAGGGCGCTTCTATGCGAGGGGAGCATTTGGTTCCCTTTAATGGTTCCATATTTAATGTGAATATGGGTGGTATAGGTAGTCCGGATGTGCGGCGGTGGGATGGCCTGCCATATATGTGGCAGAATACCCGTGCGCCATATTGGTCTACCCTTACGAGTGGAGACTTTGAACAGACGCGCACGCTGATCGATAATCTATACATTAGCCTGCCTGTGCTCAAAGAACACACAATGGGACGGTTTGGAGTGGAGGGCGCGTATCTCGCAGAGCCCATGATGCCACGTGGTGTGCCGGCATCTGCTTATACCATGTCTCATCTGGCAAATCATTTTGCAGCTACGGTAGAAATCCCATTGATGATGGTTAGGTATTACAAATTCACGGGTGATGCGCAGCTCTTTAAAGAAAAGATATTGCCTGTTACAGAAGCATGCCTTGATTTCTTGAATAATCGGTATAACAAAAATGATTCAAATGGCAAAATGATTATGTATCCTGCCAACGCGCTGGAAACAGGTATTGATTCTACTAACCCCACAAACACGATTGCACCCATGACTGCACTCTTGGATGAACTGTTGACACTGCCGGGTGGTTTGCTTACTCCGGCTCAGATTAAAAAGTTTGTGGCTATGCGAAACCGTATGCCTGATTTGCCAAAAAGTGAACTGAATGGGGTAACATTCCTGGCACAGGAAGAAAAGAAGAGCGGAGCGTATCTGCAACAAGTGGAATCTCCGCAGTTATATGGTGTTTGGCCATCCAGCCTGTATGGTCCAGCTGTGGATTCGAAAGATATTGATATTGCCCGGCAGACGTTCAGTACCAGAACTAGGGATTGGAACTTATTTGGAGACACAAACCAATCGTTAAGCACAGGCGGTTGGAACCAGGGCACATTATTTGCAGCAAAACTGGCCCTGCCGTATGAAGCGTCATATTTGATGACCATGTGTGCACTAAACAGTGTGGATGATTTTGACTGGTCACATCCCGATACACAGGGGAGGCTGCCTGCCCGTTTTCCGGCGTTCTGGGGTCCATATTATGACTGGATTCCTGACCAGTGCCACGGTGGCAATGTAACGAATGCCCTGCAGATGATGCTGCTGCAATATGATGCAAACAATAATATTTATCTTCTTCCTGCCTGGCCGGAAGATTGGGATGTTAATTTTAAGCTACATGGGCCGAAAAATACAGTTGTTACTGGATCGTACAAAAACGGAAAGCTGGATTTTTCCACAAACAACGGATACAGCAAAATCATTGATCTTTCTGGATACAAAGAAAGGGTTATAAACCGCGTGAGTGTAGCATGTGCTGACCAAAATTATTTATTCAAAAACAATATGGCAAATCCGACGAAGTATCGGGATATGCCCGACGGGAAATTTGACGAAACAAAGATTGAGAAATATGTGGTGACTAAAGACTGGTTTGTTAATTACGGGCAGTCAATTAATGGAACAGTAGGCACGGAATACGGTTGGAACGACTGGGGCGGTGTCACCATGGATAGGGAAAAGGGCAAGGTATATTTCCATCTGGTGAATTTTGACGGCAACCTGACCATTCCCAATTATTTGCAGGAGATAGAGAACCCTGAATGCCTGACTAAGCCGGGTGCAAACGTTGAAGTAGTGCAGGGGATGACAAATATTCAGATTACCATGGATCCGGCGGATGTAGACCCGATTGACACCATCATTTGCATGGATACCATAGTGCCGTCAATAATACCGACAGTAGGGGAAGCAGAGTGGGTCAATGATAATGATAGTGATATAATTTATTCGGCAGGCTGGACGCACCGAACGGGTAGGAATTACGGTGAATATCAGGGTGATATTCACGAAGGAAAGGGAAACAATGGAGAAACGATAGAATATACCTTTACAGGTACGGGCATTGAAGTGTTGGCTACCCGAGGTGGCGGTTTTGGGAACCTTGAAATTGCTGTAGATGGCGACTATATCCAGGAAGTTTCGCTTAACTATGGTGCGGTAGACGTACAAAAAACCGTTTATGTATTGCATGGATTGGAAGATAAGGAACACACCATTACCATTACCAGTAAGGCGACGGGTGGACAGTATGTCACTGTGGACGCATTCCTTGTGTATCAAGGGGAAAAAATTATGGTAAATGATGATGACGGGCGCATAAAGTATTCAGATGGTTGGACCCATAATAAAAATAGAGGCTATGGTGAATACAGGGATGATATTCATTTAACGTCCGGACCGAACGGTGCGACTGCCACCTATGAGTTTTATGGAACAGGCATAGAAGTCATAGCAACAAAAGGTGGTGGGTTTGCCAGTCTGGAAATAACGGTGGATGATGGTGTGCCCGAAGTGGTAGATATGAAATCAGGGACAGTGGTGACCCAGCAACCTATTTATTCAAAAATGGACTTGGAACCGGGATTGCACACCGTCAAGGTAAAAAGCCTAAGTAGTCAAGGAAATGAATGGGTTGCGTTAGATGCTTTTCGGGTGACCAAACCGGGACAGGTCAAACCTTCGTATATTACTTCTATTGTACAACCAGATGCAGTCGATGCGGATTTTGGTACGGCATTTGGTGATTTGGCTTTGCCGGATAAAGTGGAAGTGATGTTGAAAAACAATAGCAAGCGTTATGTTAATGTGGATTGGAACAGCGACGGATACGATAAGGACAGCGCGGGTAGCTATGTGCTTTATGGCATATTGAAAAACCTGCCTGACGGTGTTAGCAATCCGCTGGATATTTGTGCTACCATAGAAGTCAATGTGGGACTTAACCCGGATTGTCCAAATCCGAGGTTTATAAGACTGGATAATACCGATACTGTAATAGAATATGATGGTGCATGGGTTTCACAAACCATAGGTGGATTTGATTTGTATTTAAATACTCAACATTACACGACTACAAACGGTGATTCGTTCACGATAACCTTTACAGGTACGGGGATACATTATATTACCCATATGGATAATACTCGTGGAGAAGTAGAAGTTTTTGTGGATGATGTTAGTCAGGGAATTGTTGATTGTTTCAGGGAAAGTTCGATATCCCAAGGTGTTGGTTTTGAAATCCTAGGGTTAGATTATGGTACCCATACTCTCAAAGGCGTGAAAAAGAGTGGCCAATATTTCACAGTGGATGCCATTGATATCTATAACGAATATAATGGCAAAGACTATATTACTTCGGTTGAAAGTTTCGATACAATAGGCTGTAAACTGGGCGATGTACCGGATTTACCCCAGACTGCGGAAGTGACGCTTAATGGTAAGACAAAAGAAGAACTGACGGTGGATTGGGACATGACAGGGTTTGACAGTTCCACTCCTGGCATGTACACCCTGGTGGGAACTCTAGTGGTACCGGCAAATTCGGAGATATACAATAACAGTGGATTGAAGGCTCGAATAAATGTATATGTATCCGAAACGGGGCTTTCTACACCCGACGCAATCAAAGTGGATATGACATTGACCGAAGGTAAAAAAGGGGAAGCGTACACAGCAAATGCAACAGTACTTGGAGGCACACCGCCTTACAGTTATTTGATAACCGGGTTGCCCACCGGGTTGCAAGCTGAAAATAATAGCATTACCGGTACACCAACTGAAGCAGGCACGTTTGTAGTGGGAGTGCTGGTGAAGGACAGCAAAAATACATTTGCTTTTGAAACCTTCGACCTTGTAATTGATCCCAATTATAAAGTAAACAGTGTGACGGTTTCGCCAATGGCGATACAGATGGCAAAAGGATCGTCGCAACAGTTTACGGCAGTGGTGGATGGACTGAACGAACCGCCACAGGATGTGACATGGAGTGTTTCGGGCAGCAAAAAGTTGGCTGAGCTCACCTCAATAACGGAAAACGGTATGCTAGTGGTTGCTTCGGATGAACCTAACAACATGCTGACTGTGAAGGCGGTTTCGAATGTGGATAGCACAGTGAGTGGTACGGCGCAGGTGACGCTGATCGAAGGTCCGGTAAATACTTATGATGTTACGGTTACAAACGGTACGGGTGGCGGCAGTTTTAAAGCTGGTGCGCAAGTAACGATAAAAGCAAATGCAGCGCCTGCGGGTAAGCGGTTTAAGGGTTGGATTGCCAATCCTGCGCTTGCGGGTGTGGACCTTACGCAAGACCCACTTATGTTCACCATGCCCGAATACGATGTGGAATTGACTGCGGTGTATGAGGATGTTACGGGCGCTAATTATCCTATAGACAAGAAGCACAGAAACCAGAAGTATACAAAGAGACAAAAAGGAGATTTGGTGTTCCGAATCGACGCGCCCATAAGCAAGTATTTGAGCACTTACATTGGCAGGACAAAATTACGTGAGGGCGTAGATGTGGAAGTGACAGAAGGCAGTACCGTTGTGACGGTAAAGCGGGCATATCTTGAGAAATTGACCAAAGGTATCCATACGCTTACGGTGTACTTTACAGATGGCTACGCGATTACAACGTTCGACATTTTGGGTGATGGTAGTACTAAACCGGGCTCTAAGGAAGGTATATCCAAGCCACCGTCTGCGGGCGATGGTAGTACTAAGCCGGGCTCCAAAGTGAGCAGCTCAGGCGACGGTGCCGAAACACAAGAGATTCCGGTAGACACTTATGATGTAACGGTTGTAAACGGTACGGGTGGCGGCAGCATTGAAGTTGGCGCGCAAGTAACAATAAAGGCGGATGCAGCGCCTGAGGGCAAGCGGTTTAAGAGTTGGATCGCCAATCCTGCGCTTGAGGGTGTTGACCTTACGCAAGATCCACTTGTGTTTACTATGCCCGAGTACGATGTGGAATTGACTGCGGTGTATGAGGATGTTACGGACACCGAACAGCCTATAGACAAGGAGCAACAATCGAGCGATGATAGTACCAAGCCAAGTTCTGTGGAGGGCAGCTCGGACAGCGGTACCAAAACGAAAGGCGAATCTAATCTGCTTCTTTGGATTGTGCTGGTGGCTATAGTGGTTGCGTCAATTGGTACTATATTGTATCTGCGCAAGAAAAAAGCAAAAACAACGGAAGAATAATAATTGTACTCAACTAATCAGTTTGGTGGGGTAAGTGGCTGGACTTACCCCACTAACCGTTTTAACTCTTGGAAAAAATGAGTTGAAATTGTTGCAAATGCCATGAAAAACATATTATTGTAAAAAGAAAATGGGCTTCTTTAAATGTTTGGTATTATATCCATAATATATTTGACATGCCTATAAATACCATGGTAAAAATAAGTAAAGAGACTAAATTGAGGGGAGAGTGTATTATGGAAAAGATAAGTGTCGGCATTGCAGGTCTGGGTTTTGGCAAAGAATTCATAGGTATATATAAGGACCACCCGTTGGTGGACAAAGTTGCCATCTGTACCCGTAACCCAGATACACTAAAGAAAATAGGTGATGAATTCGAAATACCCCAATGGCTTAGGTACACTGACTATGAACAGATGATAAAAAATGATGAACTGGATGCAATACATATCGTCACCCCTATACTTGAACATGCCTGGCAAACGATAGCCGCCCTACAGGCGGGGAAGCACACTGCCTGTACCGTTCCCATGGCTACTTCCATCGACGAGCTCAAACAAATAATCGCCGCCAAAAGGGCGTCGGGTAAAACATATATGATGATGGAAACGGCGGTATATACCCGGGAGTTTTTATACGTAAAGAATCTTTTCAAAAGCGGGAAGTTGGGGCGAATCCAATTTTTGCGGGGTTCCCACATGCAGGACATGGGTCTTGAAGGCTGGCCCGATTACTGGCTGGGGTTCCCGCCCATGCATTATGGTACCCATGCAATATCACCCCTTCTTTGCCTGGACAATAAAATGGCGGAATATGTGATCGGCCACGGCTCTGGGGAAATCAGCCGGGAATTGGCTAAAATGTATAATTCGCCCTTTGCGGTGGAGACGGTAACAATTAAGAGGAAGGACTCGGATGTATCGGCCGAGGCAACCCGGTCGCTCTTTGATACCGTCCGTCAATACCGGGAAAGCTTTGATGTTTACGGCAGCAAAATGTCCGTTGAATGGGAGCAAATAGCGGACGAAGGCACCTGCATATTTGAAGGAGGGGAGTCGGCCCGCAGGATTACCGTGCCCGATGCCTATGAAGACCTGCCCCAAGAGATTGTGCCTTATACCAAACGGGAACAAATCGTGGACAAAAACCATGTTTCCTTTATTCAGGGTGCGGGGCATGGCGGTTCCCATCCCCACTTGGTACACGAATTTGTAAGTTCTATAATCCAAGGCAGAGACAGTGCCCTTGACGCAGTGGTTTCTGCGAATATTACAGCGGCCGGAATACTGGGCCATCAGTCCTGCCTGGATGGGGGAACCAAAATCTATATACCTGATTTTGGGGCATAGTTAATCTATTAAATTATATTTGACATCCCACGGATGAAATGATAAAAATAAGTAGTAGTAAGTAAAGACACGTAAGGGAGGAATTAACATGACACCGAATTTTCAAACCGTTAACTGGCAGGACGGTAAGCTGATAATATTGGATCAGACCAGACTGCCCCTGGAGACGGTTTATGAGGAAATAACCACAATAGAGCAGGTGTGGGATGCCATATACAAGTTAAAGGTGAGGGGTGCCCCGGCAATAGGCGTCGCAGCTGCTTACGGTTTGTGTTTGTCGGTTATGGACGAGAAAACCAAAGAACCGGCGGAGTTTTTATACAAGCTGAAGAAAAATGCTGAATATCTGGCCACTTCACGGCCAACAGCCGTTAACCTGTTTTGGGCGCTGGAAAGGATAGAGAAGGTAGCCGAGGCTGCTGGAAATTTGCCGGTAGAGGATATCAAAAAAAGGATCCTGGAAGAGGCCCACAGTATTAAGAAGGAGGATCAGGCCATTTGTGACGGCATCGGTGAGCATCTTCTTACCTTACTTAGAGACGGTATGGGTATACTGACCCATTGCAATGCCGGGGCTGCTGCCACCGCCGGGTGCGGTACAGCCCTAGCACCCATATACAAAGCCCGGGAAAGGGGATGGAATCTAAAGGTATTTGCCGACGAAACCCGGCCACTGCTTCAGGGAGCCAGGCTAACTGCCTGGGAGCTCAAGGAAATGGGTGTGGATGTAACCCTTATTTGTGACAACATGGCGGCCATGGTCATGGCCCAGGGCAAGATAGATGCGGTGATAGTAGGCTGCGACAGGGTAGCCGCCAACGGCGACTTTGCAAACAAAATAGGTACCTATGGCGTTGCCATACTGGCAAAGGAGCATGGTATTCCCTTTTATGTGGCAGCACCTTCCTCCACCATTGACCTTAAGACCCAAAAGGGGCAAGATATAGTAATCGAGGAGAGAAAGGCCGATGAGATAACCTGTGGCTTCGGTCGCAGGACAGCCCCTGAACATGTGAAGGTGTTCAACCCCGCCTTTGATGTGACACCGGCAAAGTATGTCACTGCCATAGTTACGGAAAAGGGTGTCATATACCCGCCCTTTGAAGAGGGGATAAGAAAAATGTTCAAATAAAAAAGCCCACAGGTTTTTTACCGTTAACTACTGGAGATGGCACAAAAACTATTGAAAACGGTATACTGAAAACAGTATTTGTTAAGTACCGAAAATTTCTTTAGAATTTGGTATATTGCTTCCACCCTTTTGGTGACATTATATATAAGATAAAGGGATACCAGAGGGAGGTAGTATATGTACAACAGCATAAGGGATATAAGGCAAAGGACCCGCGACGGATATAGGGTGATTTTGGAGATACCGGAGAAGGAATATACCAAGATTTATGAAGACTTTAACCCGGAGACGGCATCAAAGATAATGGCAAATTATCTACAGCATAGGAACGATGACGCCCGACCCAGTAACATCCATATAGCCCATGACAGAAATAGACATATTGTTAATATTACCGCTGATTTAAAGATACTGGGCAATGAAAGGACCGATTATAATTGACATACATTTCTTTTTGAAGGTCCCCCATTAATTTTATTTTAAAGGTCCCTTATTAATCGGAGGGACCTTTGGTATCTTTTGGCGGTTTGAATTTACCTATTGTGGTATTAAGTTCCGTTACAGCTCTTCCATCCTTTTATTCTTGTTATTCTTATTGTAGTTTTGTATCCTTTGTTCTTATTGTAGCTTCTGCATCCTTTGGTTGATCTCTTCCAGTACCTGTTGATTTTCGGTTGAGCCAAACAATTTCTTGTTTTCCTCAAAGGTAGTATTGGACCATTGGTCAAGGTTATATTTGTTTTTTATCTTTAGTATCCTAAGGACCGATTCGTCCAGCCTGTCCATGGATATCTCGCCGGTTTTAAATCCTTCTGTCAGGATATCGATGACACTTTTCTGAATATCATAGGTATGCCCTATTACGAAGATATCCACCCCTGCATCGAAGGAGGTCATTATATCTTCTTCTAATGTAGGATGTACCTTAAAGCCGTACATCTCCACCTCATCGGTTATGACAAGGCCTTCAAAGCCCAGCTGTTTCCTTAGGATATCCTGAATAAAGACCTTGGACATGGTAGCCGGCAGGCCGGAGGCATCTATATTGGGAAAGGCCAAATGCCCTACCATTATCGCATCCACACCCTTGTCCACCGCATTTTTAAAGGGTACCAATTCCCTCGACTGGAGGGTTTCGGGGGATATATCTATTTTGGGCAGCCGGCCGTGGGAATCCACGGTGGTGGCGCCATGCCCCGGAAAATGCTTAGGACAGGCTATTACACCTTCATCATGGCTGCCCAGGATAAACCCTGTTCCATGTTTTGATACCTTATCGGCAGTAGAGCCGTAAGCCCGTCTTATGAGCAGCTCATTATCGGGGTTATCCACTATATCAAGGACCGGTGCAAAGTTCATGTTAATACCCCCGGCCTTTAGTTCCCGGGCGATCACCTGTCCTGTCTTACGGGTCAGGCTTTCATCATCTATCTTGCCTAATAACCGTGCATCCGGGATTTTGGTTTTCCCATCGGGCAGCCTAGATACGGTGCCTCCTTCTTCATCTGCACCAATAAATAAGGGTATACGATTTACTTGATTAAGTTCATGGAGCCGGGTTGTGATGTCAAAGAGTTCCCTGAAACTGTTATAGTTTCTCTTAAAAAGGATAATTCCTCCTATCTTATACTGGGTGATGAGTTCCTTGACATCATCAGGTATGGTGTCCCCCGGGAACCCTACCATAACAAGCTGTCCCACCTTCTGTTCCAGGGTCATGGTTTTGAGCAGCTTTTCCTCGGGGGTTTCCTCAATGATGGGCTGGGAAGGGGATGAAGGCTCCGGCCTCGGTTTTTTATTGTCTTGACCTAAATCTTCTAATCCCTCCTTTGCACTACCATTTTCTGCTTTGGGGGGATTGTTTGTATTCTCTTGGTTGGGACTTCCCTTTTGACCAAGGCAGCCTGTTAATAGGACTATTATAAGCGCTGTTATTATGATTAGCCTTTTCATGAGCTATCTATCCAATCCCTTCATGATTTATACATGTTTTCTTTAACGTATCAAATTTCCAGTTATTTCACACTCAACCATTATCCAACAACCAAATCCCATTGTCAATGGCAACAGGACAAGATATTACATGTCTTAAGCAATAATGACCTGTTTTTATTATGTCCGGCAGTATATTATAATTATAGCAGGTATTATTATCATATCAGCTAAAGAATATTTAATCATAAATTTTTGGGTACAAAAAGACATACAGAGGTGAATAAACATGAGGTTAGGATTGGGGATTGATACCGGTGGAACTTATACTGATGCGGTGATATATGATTTTGATAAGGAAGAAGTATTGGATGGGAATAAAGCCCTCACCACCAAGGAGGACTTAAATATTGGTATAAACGAGGTTTTAAGCAAGTTTTCCGATGATATGTTGGCCAAGGTTCAATTGGTGTCACTGTCCACCACCCTGGCCACCAACGCATGTGTAGAGAACAAGGGCGGCAGGGGGTTATTGATCCTGATGGGATATGATCATGACATACTCCGAGAGTATGGGCATAAGTACGGCCTTCCCCTGGGTAATGGAGATATAGTATTGGTGTCCGGCAGCCACAGTCAAACCGGTGAGGTAGTGCAGCAACCCGATTGGGACCGGTTAAGGGAAATAGTTGAGGAATATAAGGATAAGATTGACGCCTTTGGCATAGCTGAATATTGGGGTATAAGGAATCCTGAATTTGAAAAACAGGCCAAGAAACTGATAATGGATACCACCGGGTTGCCGGTGGTGTGTGCCCATGAATTAAGCGGTGAGATAAACTCCTTAAGACGGGCGGCCAGTACCCTGCTGAATGCCCGACTGATACCACTGACCGACGGGCTGATGAAGGCTGTAAAAAAGAGCCTGCAGCAGAGGAGTATTAAGGCGCCCCTTATGATAGTCAGGGGTGACGGCAGCCTGATGTCTGAAGGGTTCGCCAAGGAAAAACCGGTGGAGACCCTCCTTTCGGGACCGGCTGCCAGTGTTGTAGGCGGGATGAAGTTAAGCGGTACTAATGAATGTATTATCCTGGATATGGGCGGTACCACCAGTGACTTGGCGATAGTCAGGGACGGCAGGGTGACCCTGGCTGAGGAGGGTGTGGATATTGGCGAATGGCGGACGGCCACCCAGGCAATAGAGGTGAAGACCATGGGCCTGGGCGGCGACAGTCTCATTTCCTTCGATAAATTTGAA
>JBMNSO010000025.1:0-17445 GCA_050945235.1 Mahellales bacterium | reverse complement strand
GCGATGGTGACACTGTACGCGGTCTGGACGCCGAACTCCTATACGGTCAGTTACAATGCGAACGGCGGTTTAGGCATCATCGCTTCGAGCAGCCACACCTACGATGTGGCAAAAATGCTGACGGCTAACGGGTTCAAGTGTACAGGCTACACCTTTTTGGGTTGGGCAACCAGTTCGAACGGTGCAGTAATCTACAGAAATGAAGAGAGTGTGACTAACCTCACGTCGGAGAATGACGAAACGGTGACCCTATATGCCGTATGGAAGGGCAACTCCTACACCATTAATTACGACGCCAACGGGGGCATGGGCAACGTTGCCTCAAGCCCCCATACCTATGGTGCGGTGAAAGCGCTGACAGCCAACGACTTTATACTGCCGGGCTATGTTTTCTCGGGCTGGGCAGCCAGTCCGGACGGTGCGGCCGTCTATTCAGACGAACAAGACATAATGAACATCACATCTATAAACGGCACAACGGTGACGCTGTACGCGGTTTGGACGCCCGTATATTCACTGTCCGTAGTCGGTGGTACGGGCAGCGGCTCATACGCAGCGACAACACGAGTATCTATCGCAGCCGATGAAGCGCCGTCCGGCAAGGTGTTCGCCAGGTGGATAAGTAGTAATGGCGGCACGTTTGATGATGCCACTCATGTTAACACCATGTTTACAATGCCAGATCAAAACGTGATAGTGACAGCTACATATAGGGATGCGGCTATTCTACCAACGCCATCAGCCCCCCCTCCTTGGAAAATGAAACCGGCTTCCATTCAGGTTGACGAAGCCACGGGGAGTATGCTGATCAGTATCGACATGGCAAGTTTACCCGAAGGCACAACGGCCATTAAGTTGCCGTCCGGCGAAATTATCTCCATTGATGCCAATGCAAGAGTATTGAAGCTACAACTCAGCCCAAACGAGTGGGAGAAATACGAGCATCTAGTTCTTGTTGCGCTAAATGATGAACGCATTCCCTTAGGCAGTTATGTAATTGATTTATCAGAGGAGACTTGGCAACAAATAGGTACAGCAGAAAGCAGCTCTGGATTCATGTCTATGCTTACTTGGATCGCGGTGGGCGTTTTAGCTATTGGCGGAATGATAACAGCAATATTCATCTTTCTGAGCAAAAAGAAATGATGAATTCGTGTGCTTGGCTGGTATCTATATCTCCAGACAGGCAATACCTTAAATCATGTTTGCGGTTTGCGATATTTTTTTGTTTATGCCACGTGTACCTTTTTTGACAGCAGCACTATGCTGTGCCCAGTTCGCAAGCTGATTTCATGATTTGCGGACCTTTTTGCCCGGAATCGGCGTCATCTAAATAGTCAAAGCATTACAATTATTATAAAGAAACTGCAATTTAAGCCATATCGTCTAACAAACAGGTGATATGGTTATTATATTATTTTTATATAAGTATGGATGCATTCATTTAAACATCCTGGGTTTAAAACGTAGAGTACAATCTTGCCCTGATAGGAAATAACCACTCTTGGATATTGTAATAAGAATTATATATGATTCTTCGATATTGAAAATATAATCGATAACCTTCCAAATATAACTACAAGCGATGGCGAGTTTTATTGCACAAAAAGGAGAGGAGTGTTTAATAATGTCCTTTCAAATAATAAAAGGTGATATAACAAAAATGAAGGTAGATGCCATTGTCAATGCTGCCAATACCGAGCTTAAGATGGGCGGTGGTGTCTGTGGTGCCATTTTTCGTGAAGCGGGTCCACAAGAACTGCAAGAAGAATGTGACGCAATAGGTAAATGTCCTACCGGTCAGGCTGTTATTACAAAGGGATATAGGCTCCCTGCTAAGTATATCATCCATACTTCGGGTCCGGTCTGGGGCGGGGGCAAAAGCGGCGAAGCCCAGCTGCTGCACAGTTGCTACCTGAATTCCCTTAAACTGGCGCAGGAAAATGGTTGTGCCTCCATTGCTTTTCCGTTAATATCTTCAGGGATTTACGGATACCCAAAGGACGAAGCTCTAAAAATTGCAACCTCTGAAATTAAAGATTTTCTGTCGGAAAATGATATGGACGTATATCTGGTGATTTATGATAAAAGTACCTTTTTGCCGGACAAAGAACTTATCGGCGAGGTAGGCAGTTTCATTGAACAATATTACGTTGGGACCCATAAAACGGTGGAACAGAGGCCCTTGTATCGTGAGGACAAAGTACTTCAATACTACAAGTATACCCAAAAGGAAATGGTGTACGAATCGATGGTACCTGTGGGGCTTGATAAAGCAATTGACGATCTGGAGGAAACATTTTCCCAGAAGCTCTTTCGTATTATCGATGCCAAAGGCAAAACAGATGTTGAGGTGTACAAACGGGCAAACCTGGACCGCAAGCTGTTTTCAAAAATCCGCAGCAACAAAGGATATATACCAAGCAAAAGAACCGCTGTGGCATTGGCCATTGCCTTGGAACTTGATATAAACCAAACAAAGGATTTACTTGGACGGGCCGGCTATACATTGTCCCCCAGCCAAAAATTTGATGTTATTATAGAGTATTTTATATCGAAGGGAAACTACAACATCTTTGAAATCAACCAAGCGCTGTTTTATTTTGACCAGCCGTTGCTGGGAGGGTAAAGGGCCAATATCGTTTGTTAAAAATTCTTGATTAATTTTTGTCGCTTTTAAAGCGACCAAATTTAATCCTGCCTGTGTTATCCTCTAATTATCATATGAACGGTTAAATTTGAAAAATAGAATGATAAAAGGAGGATAAGACAATGAAAAAGAGTCTTACAGAGCTGGTATTCATACTGGACAGAAGCGGATCAATGGGAGGTCTTGAAGAGGATACCATAGGCGGGTACAATTCCATGCTAAAAAAGCAGAAGGCTATCGAGGGTGAAACAATGGTAACAACCGTGCTTTTTGACCATATGTACGAACTGCTCCATGACCGAATCAACCTTGAAGATGTGGTACCGATTACTCATAAAGAATACTACGTTCGGGGTACCACTGCCTTGCTTGATGCAATCGGGCGTACCATTAATAGAATCAAAAGGGTACAAGAACATACGGCGCAGGAATACCGTGCCAATAAAGTTTTGTTTGTTATAATAACAGATGGCATGGAAAACGCCAGCCGAGAATATTCTTACAGCGAAGTATATAAAATGGTAGAGCATCAAAAGGAAAGATATGGCTGGGAGTTCATCTTCTTGGGAGCCAACATTGATGCTATAAAAACCTCCGGTCGTTTCGGTATAACGGCTGACAGGGCTGTAAACTTCCACGCCGACAGTAAAGGGATACAATTAAATTTCAAGGTAGTAAATGAGGCGATAACCCACTTCCGGAAAGACAGTCCTCTTACCAGCGACTGGAAGGAGGAGATCGAAACGGATTTTGAGCGTAGGAAAAGGCGTAACTGTGATGTTGATGAATTAAGGCCAAATATTGATTTTTCTGAAGAAACAGAATAGATTTTCTGAAGAAACAGAATAGTAAGTTACCTGCAAGTTTTGCTCATGCTACATAGTCTTTCGTTCCACTCACCGTTTCTTTTTATTATTTCTAAGAAGGAAAACCGGCATAAATGTAGAATAAATTATTTATACGAATGAATTTTTATAATATCCCATCCGACTTCAGATGGATTATGCCCATCCATAGTATCCAACTAAAAAAATCAAAGATTATAAAGGGAGGTAATATGTCATGGACAATCGAGCGCAGGACCTTTATAACCAAAGGGTGAAAAGGGTGAGGGATGCCGTTCAACTAAAGGAGCCGGACAGGGTTCCCCTTATGCCGGTGATGGAGGCCTTTCCGGTGTATTATGCCGGACTTACCATTCAAGAAGCCATGGAGGACTATTATAAGCTTGAAGCAGCCTTTGACAAGTTTTTTAGAGATTTTCAGCCGGATTTGGGCTGGGACCCCATTATCATGTATCCTGCCAAGCCCATGGAGATTCTTGACCTAAAATGGTTTAAATGGCCGGGCCATGGTATAGATGACCCCAACCAGATGTATCAGTTTATTGAAGATGAATATATGACGGCTGAAGATTATGATGACCTCATTTTCGATCCCACCCATTATATGCAGACCAAGTGGATACCTAGGTGTTTCGGAGCATTGAAGGGCTTGGGGAAAATGTCCCTGAGGGGTTCCATGTGGTTCGGCTTTATGGGTGCCTTTGCCGCCTTTGCAGATGAGGAATTGCAGGCTGCTTTAAAGGCTATTATGAAAGCAGGTGAGGAATACGCCAAGTGGTTTGGTTTTCTGGGTAAATATGATGAAAAAATGGAAAAGGAATTTGGCATCCCGGTTGCATACGGGGCCTTCGGTTATGCTCCCTTTGACATGATTGGTGATACCTTGAGGGGTACAGTGCCTATCCTTAAGGATATGTACGACAGGCCAGATAAGCTACTTAAGGCCATTGACAAGATGACTCCCATAGCAATTGAAAGCTCTATAGTTTCTTGTAAAAATTTGGGAAGGCCTTATGTATGGATTTGGCTTCATAAGGGTATTGACGAATTTATGTCTGATGAACACTTTAAGAAGTTCTATTGGCCATCGCTGCAGCAATACTTGTTGGCATTGGTCGAGGCCGACCTTATTCCGGTAGTGTATGTTGAGGGTAATTACAACAGACGATTGGATGTTATCAAAGATGTGCCCAAGGGCAGGCTCATTTATACCTTTGAAACCACCGATATTTTCAAGGCCAAAAAGGTACTGGGGGATGTTGCCTGCATAGGGGGCAATGTTCCCAACTATATGCTGGAGTATGGGACCAAAGAAGAAGTGGAGGATTATTGTAAAAAGCTCATCGATGTGTGCGGCGACGGCGGGGGCTTTATTATGGATACGGCTGCACTGGTAGACAGGGCAAAGCCTGAAAACCTGGAGGCTATGTTTAGGGTAACCCAGGAATACGGTAAATATAAATAAACCTATTATTATATCTGCCGTTATTCCCTAAGGCTGTTTTTAAGGGAATGACGGCAGATTTTTTTTACAAAATAACCAAAGAAACGATATATTTATACAAAATACCATAACAATACTATTTATCGTATTTATTAATCCTATGAACTGTTATATAATATAAAAAACGCAGCTGTATATAATATAGACAATATAACAATTAAAGGTGGGCGAAAATGTCGAGAACAAAACTACCTACAATGTGGGATGTTGCAAGGCTTGCCGGGGTAACCCAGGCAACGGTGTCCCATGTAATCAACGGTACAGCTTCAATATCCAAAGAAGTGAAAAAAAGGGTTATGGATGCCATTGATGAATTGGGTTACGTGCCCAATGCTGCGGCCAGGAGCTTAAAACAAAATAAAACCAATACGATAGGTCTTATAATACCCGATGTTCACAGCGGGTTTTTCTCTCAAATGGCCAAGTCGGTGGAGGAAAACGCCAGGAAGTATGGATATATAACCTTCTTGTGTAATACCTCCTATCATCCCCAATTGGAGGAGTTTTATATTAATAACCTCATACAACAGCACGTAGCCGGAATTATCATCGGTTACGGTTTAATGGATCAAAATGTTTGCAACAAGGTGCTAAAGGCCAGGATTCCCCTTGTAATACTGGATAGCTGCCTGGAGGTGGATGATTATCAAGTACCTTCAGTAGAGGTTGATAATATAAAGGGCAGCTGGCTGGCCGTTGAGCATCTTTACAATATGGGAATAAGGGAGATAGGCTTTATAAGCGAACCGTTATTCAATAACACCTTGAAGTTAAGGTATGAGGGCTATATAAAGGCTATGGAAACCTTTGGCTGCACCCTTAATAAGTATTCTATTAATATACAGACTAAAGAGTATGATAAAATAGAAATGGGCTATGAATCTGTGGATAATATCCTGATGCGGGGGAAACCGAGGGCAATTTTTGTTAGTGCCGATCAATTGGCCTTCGGTTCCATTAAAAGATTATTAGAGCTAAAAATAAGGATACCGGACGATGTAGCCATTGTGGGGTATGACGATGTACCACTGTCCACCGTTATTACCCCCCGTTTGACCACTATTCGCCAGCCCGTGGATCAAATGGGCAAAAGGGGATTTCAAATGCTAAAAAAGCTTATAGACGGCGGCAAAATTACAAACAAAAGGATGATCCTGATTCCCAGCTTGGTGGTCAGGGAATCCGCATAATCAGTCTATCTTCTTAATAGATGGGTTTAGCACAAGCTGGGGCGGTATCCTCAGTATCATACTTTGGGTATCTTTGTTGTTTAGTTTATCCAATAATAGCTGGGCCGCCTTGTACCCTATTTCATCAATTGGTTGGCTTACAAAGGTAAGTTTGGGCTTAAACACCTTGCTCAGTTCAAAGTTATCAAAACAAATAACTGACAAATCATTGGGTATATTAATGTTTTCCTCGTTTATGGCGATCATAGAGCCTACTGTCATAAAATAATTGGATATCAATACTGCCGTTGGTAGGTTTTTTCGGTTTTCCCTTAGCATTTTTTTAAAGGCCCTGTAGCCTCCCTCGATATCGTAGGTGTTTTTATATATTAGGTTGTCATCCAAGGGGATATTATAATCCTCCAGGGCCCTTAAGTATCCCTTAAGCCTTTCCATGGCAGAGAAGTTCCTATCCTCACCGGTTATTATCGCAATCCGTCGGTGTCCCTTTAATATAAATTGTTCTATTGCGTTATACGCCCCCGAAATATTGTCTATGGTTATAAAGTCACAGTCAACATTGTTTATTATGGTGTCCACAACCACCATCCTGACTCCCTTATCCACGTAATGTCTCAAAAGGTCTTGGGATATGCTGGTGGTAAACAATATTATTCCATCTACCCCTTTGCTGATTAAAAAGTTCATCTTTTTTTTGAAGATATCTTCGTTTTCTTTGGTATTGCAAATAATACTGCTGTAACCGTTGTTGAGCAGTCTGTCCTCGACATATGAAATAACACTGGTATAGAATATGTTGGTTATATTATCAACAACAATACCAATGGTCATTGATTTCTTGGTTTTAAGGCCCCGGGCATTACTGTTCACCCTGTAATCGAGTTCCTCAATGGCCCTTTCTATATTAACCCTATTATGTTCTCTAACATTTCCGCCGTTAAGGTATTTGGATACGGTGGCAATGGATACACCGCTCTTTTTTGCAACGTCTTTTATTGTAGCCCTCAAAGTCCTCACCAACCTCATATAGATATTAATTCAAATCGAGGTAAATGTCAACAAAAAAACTAAACGTTTAGCATAGGGTAATGCATATATAACCAGGGTTTAGCAACTTGATTTTTGATAATTAACCAAATATAATATAGTTAAACGTGAAACGTTTAATTTACATAAGGGGGAGGATGTATATGGCCAATGTAAAGGATATGAAAGTAAGAGGTCCGGAAAAAAGGCTCAACGGGAGTATGCCAAAGATCGGAATAAGGCCGATTATAGACGGAAGGCGTAGGGGCATCAGGGAAGCCTTGGAGGATCAAACCATGAATATGGCGAAGGCGGCCGCAAGATTTCTAGAAGAAAACTTAAAGCATTCCAACGGCATGCCGGTTGAGTGTGTTATTGCCGATACTTGTATCGGAGGGGTAGCGGAGGCTGCCAGGACGGCCGAAAAATTCGCCAGGGAAGGCGTAGGAGTATCCTTGTCGGTCACACCATGCTGGTGCTACGGCTCCGAAACAATGGATATGGACCCTACAATACCAAAGGCGGTATGGGGTTTTAACGGAACGGAACGTCCCGGTGCGGTGTATCTGGCTGCTGTACTGGCTGCCCATAACCAAAAAGGGCTACCGGCCTTCGGTATTTACGGCAGGGATGTCCAGGATGCCAATGATACCACTATCCCTAAGGATGTACAAACCAAACTTCTTCAGTTTGCCAAAGCAGGGCTGGCAGCGGCTACGATGAAGGGTAAGTCCTACCTGGCCATGGGTGGAGTGTCCATGGGTATTGCCGGTTCCATGGTTAATCCGGATTTTATTGAGAACTATCTTGGCATGAGGGTGGAATCCATAGACCAGACGGAGTTTATCAGACGCATTGACGAAGAAATATATGACAAGGAAGAATTTGAAAGGGCTCTTAAATGGGTTAAGGAAAACTGCAAGGAAGGACAGGATAATAACTTGCCGGAGTTAATGGCTTCCAGGGAAAAGAAAGACAAGGATTGGGAAATGGTAGTTAAGATGACCATAATAGCCCGGGATCTTATGGTCGGCAACCCGCGGCTGGCCGAACTGGGGTATGCCGAAGAGGCGGAGGGTCATAATGCAATAGTTTCGGGTTTCCAGGGACAAAGACAATGGACTGATCATTTCCCCAACGGGGATTTTATGGAAGCCATGCTCAATTCCTCCTTTGACTGGAACGGTATAAGGGAGGCATATTTGGTGGCAACAGAAAATGACTGCCTAAACGGTATTACAATGCTCTTTGGACATTTGCTGAGCAATGCCGCCCAGGTATTTGCAGATGTAAGAACCTATTGGAGTCCTGAGGCCATAAAACGGGTAACCGGTAAAGAGCTTACGGGTATGGGTGCCCAGGGTATTATCCACCTAATTAATTCAGGCTCAGCTGCTTTAGACGGAACCGGTGAGCAAGCCATAGACGGTCAGCCGGTCATGAAGCCCTATTGGGATATCACGCCGGAAGAAGTAGGAAAATGCCTTGATGCTACTTTATGGCGGCCTGCCAACCGGGGGTATTTCAGGGGCGGTGGTTTTTCGTCCAATTTCAAGAGTCGGGGCGGAATGCCTGTGACCATGGCAAGGATTAATCTTGTTAAAGGAATAGGTCCGGTACTTCAAATAGCGGAAGGGTATACCGTTGATGTGCCCAATGGCATCCATAATATTTTAAATGACCGTACGGATCCTACTTGGCCTACCACATGGTTTACTCCCATATTAACCGGTAAAGGTGCCTTTAAGGATGTATATTCGGTAATGAACAACTGGGGAGCCAACCATAGTGCCGTAAGCTATGGACACATTGGCGGGGATTTAATCACCCTAGCTTCCATACTTCGAATTCCTGTGGCCATGCACAACGTACCTGAGGAGAGGATATTTAGACCCAGTGCCTGGGGCGCCTTTGGCACTAATGACCTGGAGGGCGCGGATTTCAGGGCATGTCAGAACTTTGGGCCTCTCTACGGAAGGAAATAAAGATTCAAACATGTGACATATATTATATCAATAACTAAAAATAAAAAAGGCCTGTACCCCAGGTTATAACCTTGGTTTGGGTACCGGTCTTTTTTATTTGTCAAGTTTATCTGTCTAGATCGAGGAGCTTTTGTGCATTGCCACCTAGTATGCCATTAATACTATCCGTACTTAAATTAAGGGATTTAATAAGGGCAATATCTGCCCCTTGGTCCCGCCACGGTGAATCAGTTCCAAAGAGGATTTTATCGGCTCCATGGTGTTTTATGAACTCCTCTGCCCTTTCCACGTCCAATTCGTGTATCGAATAGGCGGTATCAAGGTAAACATCCCTCCCCAGCAGATACTTTTTTGCATCATCCCAATACCTGTATCCTCCCATATGGGCTGCTATGATAACCGCCCCGGGGAATGTGTCCAATACTTTGGCAAGCCTTTGAGGAGTGCATAAAAAGGGGTGGGTAAAGGCCCGGTCAACCCCTGAGTGGAATAGTATAATCAGCCCTGCATCAAAAACTGCCTGGTAAATATCCAGCATATGGGGGTCATCCACATAATAACCCTGACAGTCAGCATGGAATTTCACACCCTTAAAACCGTTGTCGGCCAACCATTTTATCTCATTGTTCCAGTCAGGGAAATCAGGATGGATTGTGCCAAAGCTGATTATCTCCTCGTCCTGTATGCCAGCCGACCATCTATTCATTTTAACGGTTTGCTCCGGTTTTAGAGCTATAGGATGCAGTACCGATATATCTACCCCCGCCCGTGACATGGAAGCCTTAAGCCCTCCGACGGTACCGTCGGTGACGGGAGTAATGCCGAATTTTTCGGAACGTACCGATATAGACCATGGTGCAACCTCGTCTGGGTAGCAATGGGTATGTATATCTATTATCATTTGATTTTTACCTTTCCTTTCCCTTGTATAATATTCTCTGTCAAAAAATCCACAATTTCCTTGGCCTTTGGGGGGCAGCCTTTTATGTTATATTTGAATCCTGCGCAGCACCTTCCTATACCTATACCGCTGTTGGTTTTTCCTTTATAGCCCTGACCTATATGAACTTTTTCCTTTAAGCTTTTTAGCATATTCATTTCATCCATTCTTTGCAGTCCGTGGATTAAACTGCCGTAACAAGCGGAACAGGCCTGGTTTTCCGATACGAATTTGGCTAAATGGGCTACCCTTGAGCCGGTTTTTATCTTATCCGGGGGGCAACGGTCACTGTTCAATGCTACAACCGTGTTATCCGTTATAGAAGTGGTGCCTATCCCTAACTGCCGGGCATAGGTTATATATGGTATGTCATCGGCAGAATATCCAAGGAGCTGTGCAGCGTAGGCATCCACCAGTACCGGATCCCTGCCCAGAATAACCCTGTTCATTTCCACCGGTGTGCCTCCTTCTTCAAAGGTCAAGTCCCCTATAATACCGTCTACTATCATCAAATGGGATTTCAAAAATTTGTTTAAAAGGGCTATTGGCCTGTGAAGGCCTAGGGTATGGAAACGCCTTTTCTCTTTATCGGGGATACAGCCCTTCAGATTCTTCAGGGCGCAGGTCAGTCTGGTCTGGCAATGGGCCTTAAGAACCGGCATATTTATCAAAAAGTCCGCCTCAAGGGGGGAGGCACATATCTCCATTTTATCATCCATATATGTAAGGGTTTTTGTTTGGTCCCTTTTAAGATCCACTAAAGGCACTTTATATTTCTTCGATATTTCCCCATAGCCGCATACCTTATACGCCCTTTGGGTACTGTCTCCTACCCAGGAGCTTTCCATAATTCTTATATTATTACAGCCCAAGTCCTTAAGATATTTAATAACTCCTTCCACCAGCCTGGGCGATGTGGTCGCGCCGCTGTCGGAGGGCTTGGCAACCACCAGGTTGGGCTTAATGACGATGTTCATGTTCTTATCTACCATGGTCCCAATACCGGCGGCCTCCAGGATTTGCTGCGCCATTTCCATTGGATTGTTCCCGTAAACCACCATTATTTTATCTCTGTCCATAATCACACCCCACAAAGGTATTGATTTTTAACCTGTGCTAATTACTTCTAAAAATATCAGAATGGGTCGTGTTTTTCAAGTAGTATTAGCTATAATGTAGTTCCTGGGGTATAGACTATTAAAAATATGATTTCTTATACCTTGGAGTATGGGCTTAAGGATGGCTAAATTAAAAAGATCATTACAGGTTACTGGTTAAATGGTAGAATATAAATATGGTGCAGGGATGCGGCAGTATCAATACTAGTAAGAGAGGTGGATATTTTATGAATAAAACAGATTTAAAGGATATGACCGCAGTTGTTACTGGTGGCAGCCGGGGTATAGGCCGAGCCATTGCAGAAAAACTTGCGGACCATGGCGTTAACCTGATGCTGGTCGGGCGTAACTTAGAAAAGCTTGAGGGTGCACAAAGAGAACTAAGCTCCAAAGGTGTTAAGGTGTTTTTTTCCATGGTGGACCTGGCTGATGGCCAAGCACCGGCCAGGGTTATAAAGGAGACGGTTAAATACCTAGGAGGACTGGATATATTAATCAACAATGCAGGGATGGGCATGACCGTCCCTTTGACAGACACATCCATTGAACAATGGGACGAAATCATGGCTGTCAATGCACGGGCTCCTTTCCTGCTTAGTAAGGAGGCCATTCCGTATCTTAGAAAATCCCGTGCTCCTTCCATCATCAATATATCCTCTGTGGTGGGTTACAAGGGGTACATAAACCAGGGTGCATATTCGGCATCCAAACACGCCTTGATGGGCATGACCAAGGTATTGGCCCAGGAGGTTTTCAAGGACAACATACGGGTACACGTTATATCCCCCGGAGGTGTGGAAACCGAATTACTGGCCGATATGAGGCCGGATCTTCAACCGTCGGAACTGATATCCCCGAATGAAATAGCGGATATAGTTATGTTCCTATTGACCCATAGGGGTAATGGAATGATAGACGAAATCAATATCCGAAGGGCTTCAAACAGCCCCTGGAAGTAAGAGATTTATTTATCATGAATTAGTCAATATACCGGTAAAGGGGAAAATAGACCATATGATCAAGGATGTAAAGGATGTAGACTATTTTGTATATGATTCCTATATGAAGGCACTGCCCTTTATCAATAAATACGACCTTGACGCCAAGGTTCGCACCCCTGAGCTTACCAGGACTATTTTGGATGAAATAGGATCACCTGACGCCGACCAGGTTAATATCCTGGTGACCGGCAGCAAAGGCAAGGGGTCGGTATCCAGGATATTGTCCAAGGTGCTCCAATCTTTAGGATATAGGGTTGGACTATTCTCCAGCCCCCACCTTTTAAGTTTTTCCGAAAGGATAAGGGTGGATGGCAGGGCCATAGACGACGAGTCCCTGGTAAATGTAGCCAGAAGTATATACCATACCGTCAAGGGGATAGACGGGGACCTTCCTAGGGGGAGATATATCGGACCGGTGGGAATATCGGTTATAATGGCCCAGATATTTTTCAGGGAGCAGGAGACCGACATCAACGTTATAGAATGCGGTAGGGGCGGGTTGTATGATGACTGCAATATGATTAATCATACCTATGCCCTTATCACGCCGGTGTATTTCGAACACCCCCATCAACTGGGCCCAACCATGGAGGATATAGCCAGAAACAAGGCCGGCATCATTACCGGTCAGGTTACCAATGTATATACTGCCCGACAGGAAAAGGTAGTGGAGGAAATAATAACAGATACCGCTGCTGGTTGTGGGGCACTGGTCAAAGTATATGGCCGGGATTTTTGGGCCCAGGATATCCTTACCGATGTACTGGGTACCCGTTTCTCTGTATGCACCCACAAAAACCGTTACGACGGTTTAAGGCTACCCCTGTTAGGAGAACACCAGGCAGAGAACACTGCCCTGGCCCTTGCGGCGGCTGAGGACGTAGCCGGCAATCTTAATCTTCATAACATAAGGCAGGGCCTAAAAAGTGCCAACTGGCCGGGGAGGATGGAGATCGTTAAAAAAAAGCCCCTGACCATTATAGATGGAGCGATAAATGAGCAGGGGGCGGTATATCTAAAAAATATACTAAAGAGGATAGGCAATAAACCGGTAGTCTGTATAATAGGGGTACCGGCCGATAAGGATTATAAAGGCGTTATCCGTACCCTTTCTAAGGTCAGCGATTATTGTATAATAACAAGGGCACTGAATGACCACCTGGATTTTCCGGGAGATGCCCTGTCCTATGCCCAAACCTGCTGCGAAAACAGCCGGGAAACTAAAAATCTGTGGGAAGGTATGGAAGAAGCAAAGGTCTATATGGGCAATAGGGAGGGTATTATCTGTATTGTGGGTACCCAGTCGCTGGTGGCCGATGGATTGCGATACCATGGTATGGATATAAAAAATCTCTTATAATGCTATTAAGATTTCCAGTGAGTTGGATATTGACTTGTATTTCCTGGGATAATTGTAATAAAATATAGTTAAGGATTATCCTAAGGAGGGAATATAAATGGAAGGATGTCAAGGTGGTAAGGTAGAAAAAACTATTAGAACCCTATCCATCACCATTAATAATCTGGATACCGAAGCCCGGCGCCATCAATTGGTACAAATGCTAAGTGATACCGAGGGCGTCATTGATGTGGAAACCATTATGGACAAAGGTCAGGTGTATATTGATTTTATGGGTGATCGTACAAACGAGGCGTCTTTAAAACAGCAACTTATGGATAGTGGCTATACCATTATTTGAATTCCAGTTAATCATTTCTTTGAGATTTGTCTGCTGCAGACTGAATAAGGTGTTTGATCATCCGACCGAGTTTTTTGATACCATTATCGGTTTCCTCCTCATTTACAGCGGCAAAGCCGAACCTGAAGCTGTCACTTATCCTTTGGTCGGATAAAAACACTGTACCCGGTGCGATGAGTACGTTATTTTTAAGTGCCGTATCATAAAGTATGGTGGATGGTATGCCGTAGGGCAATGTCAACCACAGGTGTAGGCCTCCCTGGGGCAGCGAGTATTTGGTCTGGGGAGGCAAATATTTCTTCAATGACCTTTCCATGATGCGGTATCTGGACCCATAGACCCTGTGCATATTTTCAAAGTGTGACATCCAATGTTCTTCCTTATTTTTACAAATAGCAGTACCCTCACTGTTATGCCGACGTTTTCCATATAACGGGCGACGGAGTTCCTTAGGGGTCTATAGCCCTAGATATCCTGGTAGCCGAAGGCGTCACCCCTGTCCCTATCCAGTGCCTTTGAAGGACAAACCGGCCTGTTACTTAACTTGCTCCAGATTCTTTAACAGGATATCAGCCTTGAGCTTTGCCAGTGCCAGGTTCTTTTGTTGGACAACCCTTATAAAATCATCAATGGCATAGTCGATCTTTTCGTTAAGGTTCTTATCGGGTTTTTCCATTTTTCCCTTGGCCCTTTCCCAAGCGTCTTGTATGCTGGGTATCAACTGCTCGGTATCTTCCCAGTTATCATCCTGTCCGTATACGATTACCTGCTGGACATAGTATTTCACTTCTTTACACTCAGGCGGTGCATTGTGCTTATACAGGTTTAAGAACTTCGGGAAGTATTGGTATAGCTTATTAGCGGCCAGTAAGGTTTCCGATTCGTTGCGGGCGGTGATCTGCTGGGTAAGGGCATCCAATTGGAGTTCGAAATCTGACATCAAACGGCTGCCGGCACCATCCTTTTTAGCCCGGGGCTCGAAACTGTTCCACTGGCTGTGGAGAGTTTGTAATTTCGATTCAAAACCGGACCAGTTTATCTCGGGCTTTTTCTGCTGCCCACCCTGCTGTCCCCCCTTCCCCTGCTGCTGTCCCCCTTGTCCTCCTTTTTCCTGCTGCCCACCCTGTTGCCCGTCTTGTCCCTGCTGCTCGCCCTTCTGTCCGCCCTGTTGATTCTGCCCGCCCCCTTGTGCCTGATCGATACCTTGGGCTTTTTGTTGCTCCATTTTTTGTCGTTGCTCTCTTATTTTTTGTATTTCTTCTATAATACTGTTGGTCTGTTCTTCCATACTGACCAAGGATTCGGGCGGATCTTTTTTTTGCTGCTGTTGTCCCTGTTGTTGATTCTCCTGCCGGGGACGCCTGAAAAGCTGGCTGCAACCAATGCCCTGAATTACCGTTAAAAGTATTAGGGCTAATAATATATAAGCTTTAAGCCTTTTCATCTAATCACCTCAGAAATATTATTTCCCTATGATAGATGAAATATTGTTAAATTGATCGGTGAAAAATCAGGGCAGGTGTCAGGAAATCATAATACTAGCCATGGCGAAACTGTTACTTAAAGTATTACCTTACAGTGAGGGTGTTAGGATATTTATAATATTGTACATGGATCGAGTCTTACTGATGTTATGAGTAAATATCCGAGAACTCTATTTCTATCATTTCTGCATCAACGTTGTCATGAATTTGGGCAATGGCTGCATTATTTGGCATATCATCTGGCAATAGCCTGACCGGCAGATGGATGATAAACTGGCTGCCCTTGCCCGGTTCACTTTGCACTAAGATTTTACCGTCATGCATTTCCACTAAGGATTTTACCAAGGACAGACCAATACCGCTACCCTCCCGTTTTTTCAAATGGTTTTCTTCCACCTGTATAAACCGCTCAAATATTTTATCCAGTTTTTCTCTGGGGATGCCGTAGCCTGTGTCCTCAACCCTTATTATTACTTCGTCAGCCTTATTTTCCATGGATACAAATATGCTGCCTCCGGGCTTGGTAAACTTTACAGCGTTGGACAAGAGGTTAAGTATAATCCTTTCGATCTGATAAGGGTCGCAGGCCATTATCCTTTCTTCCAGATCGGTATCGAACACCAGATTTATACCGTGGCCCTGGATGTAATGGGCGGTAGAAAGTGTGATATTTTCCACAAGGGCTATTATGTTTTCGTTTTTCTGTTCCAGTTTAAAAAAGCCGGAGTCGATCTTGGTAATATCAATAAGGTTGTTTACTAGCTTAAGCAGGCGGTAGCTGTTTTGTTTTATTATCCCTATATGTTTTTTTATGTTCTGGCCCAGCCCATCGTTAAGGTCCAATGCAAGCATGTGAAGGGAGGCAAATATAAGGTTAAGGGGTGTTCTTAATTCGTGGGAGACATTGGCGAAAAAGTCCTTTTTCATTTCGCTATATTCCAGGGTTTCTTTCAATAGTGCATTCTTTTCCTCAAGGGCGGCCTCTAATCTATGATTTTTATCCTCTAAATCGTCTTTCAGCTGCTTTAATTCAAAAAAGAGGATATTAAAGGGGTTTTGCAGACTGGTGCGGATTATGGCCCTGTATATAAAATAAAAGGATGCCAGTCTAAAAATATGACCAAGCATATTGATAACGGAAGTGGGGCACAGGTATTGGGTGAACTTAATCTCTGCGACTATGGTACATACAATGGCCAGTATAATAAACCGGAATACATTATTGTGGAATTGTTTTCTATACCGCGGGAGCAGGATCAAAGCCGCAACTAGGATGGCAGTTATTAATATTTCGCTGTATATTTTAAAGGGAGTAAGGCCCAAACCCTTTATATATGTAATGGGGAATAACTGCATAAAAACCGTAAATACTAACATCGTGGTAGCCGCTCCATATACTAAAAAAACCTTTCTTGGTTTCAATCGTCTGTTAAAAAGTAACAAGGACAGTAACAATGAAATGCTTTCGATATACCTTGCAATTATCCAAAATTGGCTGCTCAGGTTTGTTGAACCGTTTGACAAAATATTCATACCTTCAAAGGTTAGAAGGTGTAATAGATCTACTACGGCTACAAAGGCATAAGCAATGCCCATCATGGAAATACAATTATTTTTACATATGTGATAGGTATTAAAGGCGATAACAAATATACTGATGGCTACAATAATGGAAAACATTTCGATTAGGGTGTGAAAGAGCAGGTAATTTGTCCTGGCAATTAATACCGAGGGTATTATTAATATGCATAAAAAAAATATAGTTGTAATAATAATCCTTTGTTTAGAGTGATGATGTGATTCGTACACTGTTTCAGTCTTCATAGGCATGTACTCCTTTGTGTTTTTGAATTGTTTTTATAAAAATACTGTAAATACTACATGGTTTAACAGGAGTCGGCAATATATTCCATTATCAAAGAATAATATTCTATACAGTTAGTCAAAATCCTTCTAGTTGTACAGTTGTGTTTTTTATGCCTTTAAATTTTTATATCCTAAA
>JBMNSO010000024.1:0-18001 GCA_050945235.1 Mahellales bacterium | reverse complement strand
GGCACTTCCACTCCCACTGCTGCCTTACCGGGTATTGGTGCCTCAATTCTAACCCCTGATGCCGCAAGATTAAGAGCTATATCATCTGCTAGGTTAACTATCTTGCTCACCTTTACACCAGAGGCCGGTTGCAATTCATACCTCGTTATAGCCGGTCCCTTGCTTATTTGTATTACCTTTGCAGATACACCAAAACTACTTAAAGTATCTTCTAATACTTTTGCGTTGTTTATTATATCCTTTTTATTGGTATGCACTAAGGGAGTCGTATTATCATTCAATAGAGAAATAGGCGGTGGGTTGTAATCAATATTCTCATTTTCTTGATTGATCTCAAGTAATTCTTCCTGGGGCTGTTGAGCCAATCCCTTGTTTTTTTCGGTATCCCGTTTTTTCTGTTTCCCCTTTGAAAGGCCATTGCCCTCAGGTTTTATATAATTTTCTATATTAATTTCTTCGGTTTCATTGTCCAGTTTATCAAGGTTATCCATCAATTGATCCAATAGATCCTTGTCATCCACTGTAACCATAGCCTTACCATTATTTATTTGATCGCCCTTTTTCAATTTGCTTCCTATAAAATCATTTGTTTCCTTTACCATCCGTTTCAAGGAAAACCGGGTAAGGGTTAATAAAGCTACTAATAATGCACATATAATAAAAATATACGCTCCGTAGTATCCAAATAGTTTTACAAGTATATAGGACACTATGCCTCCAATAATCCCCCCACCTTCATGGATATTTCCCAATACATAGCTGGAACCCATAAAACCAACAAAGTCTAAGCCAGCCAATGTCCTGGAATTGAAAATTACCAGGTGGGCAATGGTCATTATAACCAGCATCACACTTGCACCCAAAACAATATACCGCTTTCTTGCTATGTTCCTGTTGTAAATCAACTTAGTGATGCCCATTGCTATAATAAAAACAGGCACAACATAGCTGGTAAAACCAAATATACCTGCTATCACGTTTTTTACCAAGGCTCCGATATATCCTGAAGCATCAGTATATACACTAACAAAGGTAAACAAACCAATAGCTATTACCATTATGGCAGCCACTTCGGATGAAAATTCTTTAGTGGATCTCTTCTTGTTCTTTATGGCTAGCCTTTTTCTTGACATCCCCATCACCTCAAAGTATTATTCTACATTTATTACTAAAATCCTCTATGCCTCAAAAAAAGCACGTTTTCCGTGCTTAAAATAAAAATATTGTTTTATGGTTTGCATTGACCACTATAGATATATCATGATTAATTGTCAAAAAAATTATATCATAAACAAATCCACATTTCTATGTTTTTTCCAGATTAAAATCCCTGGTTATTATCTGACCTGGACTGTACTCATTCATCAAAAAATGACCGGGGTCTGTAGATATAAGCCTTATAATCTTAAACTGCCTGTCATCTATCCTTTCAACCTCCATTTTCAAACCCTTTATTTCAATAGTCTCAATCCTTTGCCCCTCTTCCCTTTGTGGCTCCAAAAATATATATTCGTTGGGTATTATGGAATAATGCATTCTCCCACTCCTATTCACTGTATTGTTGTGTTTTTGCTATTGATTAACTCATTTAGTTTACTGATAGCCGATGATAAACCGCCTATCTCGTCTATTAGTCCACAGTTTACGGCCTCTTGTCCTACCAGTACAGTACCCACATCATTTGCAAGCTCGCCGGTCTGCAGCATAAGTTTCATTAAATAATCCCTGTCTATGTTGGAATGACTGCTTATAAATTGAACTACCCTTTCCTGCATCTTATTAAAATAGTCATATGTTTGGGGCACACCAATAATAAGTCCAGTCATCCTAATGGGATGTATCGTCATTGTTGCCGTTTCTGCAATAAAGGAATAGTTTGCGCTAACCGCCAAAGGCACTCCTATACTATGGCCTCCACCTAATACCAAAGATACCGTGGGCTTTGATAAGCTTGAGATAAGTTCTGCTATGGCCAGCCCTGCTTCCACATCGCCCCCAACTGTATTCAGTATTAAAATCAATCCTTCGATGTTCTTGTTTTCTTCAATTGCCAGCAACTGTGGTATAACGTGCTCGTACTTAGTACTTTTATTTTGAGGCGGAAGTATAATATGTCCTTCAATCTGACCTATTATTGTTAAGCAATGTATCCTGCTATTATTGTTTGCAGGGACAGCACTACTGCCAAGTTCCCTTATATTAAATACCTGATTGTTATTACTAATGTTTTCTTTCTGGGTATTACCAAGGACTATTTTTTTGTTATCCTCCATATATTAACCTCTTTCTAGTAATAATCAGTTTAAAATCAAAACAAAGTTCTTAATCCTTTCTATCTTGTATCAATAACACTAAACTACGAATTTGTTACCGTTTTCTGGGGCAAGGTCAACCAGTACTGCCTGTCTTTTCAAGGATACTTTATAAAGGATTGTAATTTAGTATTACCTAGATACTCCCATATATTCTAGATATGACAGGATAATTTAAGGCTCAAACTAGCCACGGCTAAAATGCACTGATAAGAAAAGCCACCAAATTAAATACCAAAACCAGTGTTGTTTAATACTTTTTCATAAAAAAATTAAGGCGTAACACCTTAATTTTTCCACAATATAAATTCTTCATGCAAAGCTAAGATAGCTTTCACGACATCTTCCTCTTTGATTAAGCAAGAAATAGTAGTATGGGAATCGGCGGTCTGTAAAACCTCAATATTATTATTTGCTAAGGTTTTAATGATTTTTGCCATTACCCCCGGTACACCCCGCATCCTATTTCCTACAGCGGATATTTTGCTGCACCCAGTAACTAAGTTATAGATATAGCCACCTACACTCAAAATTTCTTTTCCTTTATCAGTGTCCTTTTCATCTATGGTAAAAATCATTTTGTCAGGAAATATATTTATTAAATCAATACTGATTCCGTTGTCTGCAAACTGGCTTAACAAATTATTGGCATCATAGGAATCCTTTAGGCGGCTAATGGTAACCTGCGTTCTATTGGGCATATGGGCGATACTGGTCACAGCCCTTACTTCTTCCTCCTTGTAACCCGGAAGTTCCCTGGTAGCCATGGATCCAATAATTGTACCGGGTGCATTACTATTAGTATTTTTAATAAGTAACGGAAGATTACTTCTCATGGCTATTTCCACAGCCTTAGGATGTATTACTCTGGCCCCCTGTTCAGCTATTTGGAAAACTTCAGCATAGGTAATATTTCTTAAAACCTGGGCATTGGACACAATATTGGGATCGGCTGTCATAATTCCATCCACATCGGTATATATCTCCACACAGTTGGCCTCCAATGCCTCGCCAAGGATAGCAGCAGTAACATCGCTGCCTCCCCTGCCTAAAGTAGTTATTTCTCCGTATTGGCTAATACCTTGGAACCCAGCTACTATCGGAATCTTCCCTTCCTTTAGCGTACTTACAAGCTTTTTGGTTTCAACCCTTAATATATTAGCATTTCCGAAATTATCATCTGTTATTATACCAGCCTGGCCGCCTGTTAAAGCCATGGCTTCATATCCCTTTGCCTTTAGTGTGTTAGCCATTACAACTGTTGATATTATTTCACCGCAAGAAGCCAGCAGATCCAGTTCCCTTCTATTAGTATCCGAAACTATATCGGTAGCTAATTTTATTAAAGTATCCGTAGCATAGGGTTCACCATCCCTACCCATTGCAGATACCACTACAACCGGACAAAATCCGCTTTTCTTCGCGTTAATGATCTTAGCCGAAACCTTATCACGTTTTTGTTTAGTAGAAACTGAAGTACCGCCAAATTTTTGTACTACTATTCTCATAATTATCCTTCCTTTCAAGTACTGTAAATATATTTATCCTGAGTTATTCAATCCATCAATTAGAGGTTGAATCTGTTTTCCATCTAAAGCAGCTTCAGCACTCTCTACTATTCTTTCCATATTTGCAACTAATGAATTCTGTTTTACAATCGGATTATCCTGTATAATAGGAACTAAAAATATATTTTTCATATTAATTAGCATGCCAATATTTTTTGCATTATTACCCAAGGCATCATTAGACGACACAGCTATCAAAACTGGTTTGCAATTTCTCAAATGTGATTTGCAGGCCATTAATACCGGTGTATCTGTTATACCATTGGCAAGTTTCGCCAAGGTATTTCCTGTGCAAGGGGCAACAATAACCAAATCAAATAATTTTCTGGGTCCTATAGGCTCAGCATCTACGATGGTGGTAATAGGTCCTTTGCCTGTTATCTTTAACAATTGTTCCACTAGATAGTCCCGGGTCATAAACCTTGTATCATTTTCAGCAACAATATATGAAAGTATCGGATGTACTATAGCACCTTTATCTACCAAGTTTTTAATCTGTGGCAATACTCTATCAAAGGTACAAAAAGATCCTGTAATCCCAAAGCCTATCCTCCTACCTTTTAAATCCAAAGTATCACCTCCTCTATTATAACATAATTGATATCTATCTAAAATTATCTTGCATTAATAGAATTTTTAAGGTCTTCCATATGGCATTGGCTGCAGTTTTGGGAAATAGCTTGCCCGGCAATCCTAAGGCTAAAACCGCCCTAAGGCCCAGCTCCTTTGCTACCTCAAAATCAGTTCCCCCAGGATAGGATGCAAGGTCTATAATCAGACTGTCTTTCCTTACACAATTTAATATTTTTTTATCAAGTATCAACGCTGGAACAGTATTAAAGATAATATCGAAGTTATTGATCTTTTCCCCCAAATCCTTTATATGAATAGCGTTATAACCCATGGCTTCTATCCAACATAGGTCTACACTTTTCCTGGCTTCTATGGAAACGTTAGCACCCAGGCCCTTTAACATATGAGCTAGGATTTTTCCTATTCTTCCATAGCCCAATACTATACACTGTGTTTTATGTATAACACTATTTCTTTGTTGTAATGCTATCTGTATTGCTCCTTCGGCAGAAGGTATGGCATTTAATACCGCAAATTCCTCTAGCTCCAGTAGGTCAACAATGTTAAGACCTTTCCTATTGGCGATGTTTTCTATTTCCCTGTCCTTTTTTCCCAGGACTATACTGCTTTTGGGGTGACAATATTCCAGCAATTCACCGGCAGTAATTCTTTCATTGAAATCTTCCAAGGGGATATACCCTGATTTATCCTTGTAGGGAATAGGCAGTAAAACAATGTCACTGCTAAAGAATTCATTATTGAGTTCGTCATAGTATTTTATGTTCCTTAGGGATTTGAATGGGGTTATCCCGTATGCCTTTATTCCATATTCATCATCGGATTCCTTGTCTAGAATATTTAACAATTCCCGTTGCCTGTTATCACCACCAATAATGGATATTGAAATCTTTTTGATATCGGCCATATATCAAAACAACTCCTTCGTAATTGATATTATATGTTATGAACTATTTAAGGGAAGAGTGTTTGTCCACACCAAATAAACAGCCTGCATCCCAACAAGTACATCGTCAATACAAAAGTGCAGACCCAAAGATTTTTAAATCTTTGGGTCTGCACTTTATCCAATCATCATTTTTGGTTCTATTCCCGGCCGGAATTCAAACAATAGCCTTTTTTTGCTGATTTGCCCTGTTGCCTTTTGAAATTTTCGGCATTCTTTGATTTGTAAAGGTTAAACAACTCCTCAGACGTTAAACCCGCCTTTAAGCATATACTAATGAAGAAATGCAATATATCCACCACTTCTTCCTTTAGCGAGTCAGGATTTACTTTTTTGGGATTCTTCCACCATTTAAAGTTAACTTCGTCTAATAATTCCGCCAATTCTGATATAATGGCCAGCACTTCCTTTTGTATCCACTCACAATTATCAATTCCCTGTAAGTTTCGTCTTTTGATTATATCCCTATCCAGTTCCTCTTGAAGCTTAAATATCGCGTCCAGTTTATCCATAAACAAACCCCTTTTCATTGGCATATGGTTACATCGTCTAAATCCAAACCCTGCGGCAGCTTGCCAACCACAGTAACGCATATATCTTCTGTGTTAAATATTAGATCTACCATATCCATTATTGCATTTAAATTGATATCTTCAATTCTTTTTATAATATCATCCGGTGTAAATATCTTGCCAAGCATCAATTCGCTTTTCCCTATGGAACTCATACGACTGCTGGTACTCTCCAAGCCTAATACATAGCCACCCTTAAGCTGTTCCTTTACTTTATCAATTTCGGCCTTTGACAATTTACCTTTCCTCAAATTCTTTATCTCTTGGGATATTAGGCTTATTACTTCGGTTATATGGGAGGGTTTCATGCCCGCATATATAGACAGCAAGCCGGTATTACTGTAAAAGGATGGATATGAAAAAATGGAATAGGCCAATCCTCTTTCCTCCCTAACGGCTTGGAATAATCTTGAGCTCATACCACCTCCCAAAATACTGTTCAATGCAATTAAGGTATATTTATCCTCGCTTCCTAAGCATAGACCTTTAAAAGCTATACAAATATGTATCTGTTCAATATCCTTATCCCTATATAATGCATTTTTTACCACCTTAGGTTCAGCCAAAATGTTTGTTGCCTGTGATGTGCATTTCCAATCACCAAAATACTTGTTTAGCATTTGGGGCAACTCTTTTTCATCAAAACTACCGGCTATTGAGATCACTATGTTATTCCTTGTGTAATATGTATTAAAAAAGGTTAAGAGCTTATCCCTGGTTGTATTATCTATTGATTCATAGGTACCTAGTATGGGTAAACCTAAGGGATGTTTATTAAAACAAGTAACATACATAAGATCATGAGCCAAGTCCTCCGGTGAGTCTTCATACATGCTTATTTCTTCTTTTATTACACCCTTCTCCTTTTCAATCTCATTGCTATCAAAAACTGAGTTAATAAGCATGTCCGATAGAATATCAAGTCCCTTTTCTATATGCTCATCTAATATCTTTATATAAAAACACGTATATTCCTTTGCTGTAAAGGCATTTATCTGTCCGCCAATACCATCCACCTCTTCTGCTATATCTTTGGCTGTCCTTATATTGGTACCTTTAAACAACATATGCTCAATAAAATGGGAAACCCCGTTATTATCCAAGGTTTCCAATATCGAACCGGCACGGATCCACACACCAACCGAAACCGATCTAAAATGTGGGATGTTTTCCGTAACTACCCTGATACCATTATTCAAAGTCATCTTTTTATGCATTTAATGCCCTCCGATTAGCGTATATTACCATATTTATGGAAAAAATCTATATACATTATATATTAGTTTAATTATAGTTTCAATTAATAAAAATCTACTATTCAATAACGTGGCTTACCGTCGTAATTGAATAGCCCAACTCCTCTAATCTTTTTATTAAAACAGGAAGGGCTTTCACTGTATCTTCAGTTGGATGCATTAGTACAATGGCACCATTATGGGGATTCTTCATTACGCGACTAATTATATTCTCGTGTCCGTCTCTTTTCCAATCTATAGTATCTATGCTCCACATAATTGTTTTATAACCTAGATCCTGTGCGACCTTTAATGTGTGTTCATTAAAATCTCCATAGGGAGGTCCAAATAATCGTGTCCTATGGCCGGTATACTTTTCTATTGTTTCCTGCGCGGATAATATCTCTTGTTTATTGTCATCCTGTGAAAGGGTGCTGTGCTTTTTATGACCATATCCATGATTACCTAGTTCGTGGCCACTGTTGGCAATCATTTTAGCTATATCAGGATTGTCTTTAACCCACTGTCCGCCCAGGAAAAAAGTAATTTTCACATCATTTTCCTCAAATATTTCCAACATCTTAGGTACATATTCTGTTCCCCATACCACATTACAAGCAAAGGCAATATTGGGCTTGGAATCATCGCCTTTATATATGGGAGTTGGTATAAATGTATTGAACACAGCCACCGGTTCATGGATGATAAGGGATATGAATAATCCAATCAATACACATATTATTGCCATGTTAACAAACAGACCTTTGGTAAACTTGATATAATATATTTTCATGTCATTCACCCCAATACAGTTATTATGAAGAACAATCAAGTTTTTTGTCTAGTTTATTAATATTCATCGGCAATTTATTTATACATGTAATTAATTGTTCCTGTAAAAAGCAAAGAACATAAACTGTTCAGTTTATGTTCTTTGCTTTCTATCTTTACCCTTCTCTTTAAGCAATACCTTCCTGGATAAATTTATCCTTCCCTGCTTATCAATATCCGTTACTTTAACCATTATTTCATCACCCACATTTACAACATCTTCGACCTTGGCCACCCGTTCAAGGGCCAATTTGGAGATATGTACCAGACCTTCTTTGCCAGGCACCAATTCTACAAAGGCACCAAACTGTGTCGTTTTAGTTACCTTGCCCAAGAATACTTCCCCTACTTCTATATCTTTGGTCAAAGCTTCGATTTTCTTAATGGCCTTTTCGGCAGCTTCCAAATCGGGAGAGGCGACAAATACCCGTCCGTCATCTTCAATATCAATCTTTACTCCGGTATCATTTATAATTTTATTTATGGTCTTTCCACCCGGTCCGATTACTTCTCTAATCTTGTCCGGATGTATAGTAATCGTCAAAATCCTGGGTGCATATTTGGAAAGCTGTTCCCTGGGCTTACTTATTACTTCGTTCATTTTTGAAAGTATAAAGAGTCGTCCTTCTAATGCTTGTTTCAAAGCCTGTTCCAATATTGGTTTATCTATTCCCTTTATTTTTATATCCATTTGTATTGCAGTAATACCCCTCTCGGTACCTGCCACTTTAAAATCCATGTCCCCCAGGAAGTCTTCCATGCCCATAATATCTGAAAGTATTACTACCTTTTCAGTAGTATCATCCTTTATTAAGCCCATGGCTATCCCTGCAACCGACCTTTTTATAGGTACACCCGCATCCAGTAAAGCCAAAGTACTACCACAAACACTTGCCTGGGATGTAGAACCATTAGAACTCATTACTTCCGATACCAGCCTTATTGTATAAGGAAACTGCTCCTCTGGAGGAATCATAGGTTCTAAGGCCCTCTCGGCCAATGCACCATGGCCTATTTCTCTCCTACCGGGCCCCCTTAACATTCTAGCCTCCCCTACACTATAAGGAGGCATATTATAATGATGCATATACCTCTTGGACTCTTCCGTTCCTAACCCGTCAAGAATCTGTACATCTCCCAGGGCGCCTAGGGTTGCCACAGTCAAGACCTGGGTTTGGCCCCTGGTAAATAGGCCTGAACCATGGGTTCTTGGGAACAAACCCACTTCACAGGAAATATTACGTATATCTTTAGGGCTCCTACCATCGGGCCTGATACCTTCGTTTATAATCTGCGACCTAACTATTTCCTTGGTTATGTTATATATGGTTTCTTCAATATCTTCGAGATTGTCGGGGTATTTTTCCGTAAAGTTTGCTATTATTTCCTCTTTGACGGCATCCAGGTTGTCCTCCCTTTCCTGCTTGTCAGCAGTATAAATAGCCTCCTTTATTTTATCGTAACCATATTCCCTCACTTCTTTTTCAATATCTTCGTTTACTATATGTAAGCTCACTTCTCTTTTAGGTTTACCTACTTCTTTTACTATCTGCTCCTGCAATTCAACTATTCCCTTAATAATTTCATGGCCATACATTATGGCATCCAGCATTATTTCTTCGCTTACTTCCTTTGCTCCGGCCTCTACCATCATAACTGCATCCTTTGTACCTGATACAATAAGATGAAGCTGGCTTTCTTCCCTTTGCTTACTATCAGGATTGATTATAAATTGGCCGTCAATATAGCCAACAGCTACGGAACCTGTCGGCCCATAGAAGGGTATATCCGATATTGAAAGAGCTATGGACGAACCTATCATTGCAAGAACATCGGGTGGAATATCAGGATCAACGGAAAGGGCGGTAGCCACTATTTGAACATCATTTCTAAAACCCTTAGGGAACAATGGTCTAATGGGTCTATCTATCAATCTGGATGTCAGTATTGATTTCTCAGTAGGCCTTCCCTCTCTTTTTATAAAACCACCAGGTATTTTCCCAACGGCATATAACTTTTCTTCAAAGTCAACACTTAATGGGAAAAAATCTATGCCTTCCCTTGGTTTATCTGAAACCGTCGCAGCAACAAACACGACCGTATCGCCACAACTAACAAGGACAGCACCATTAGCCTGTTCAGCCAGCTTTCCTATCTCGACCTTCAGTTCCTTCCCGGCTACATCTAAGGTATAAGTCTTAACCATTTTTTACCTCCTATCTTCATGACTTCTAGTTATTAGTGTTCCCTTTATTATGAAAAATTTTCGATTGGGCATGGTACAAATCTTGTCAAAGGCGTTAAAACAGGTATAATGAATACACAAGATAGAAAGGCGGGGATATCCCCGCCATCGATTATTTTCTCTATTTCCTCAAGTTTAGTTTCTGAAGCACTTCTCTGTATCTTTCAATATTTTTATTCTTCAAATAATTGAGCAGACCTCTTCTTTGTCCCACCATTTTTAAAAGGCCTCTCCTTGAATGGTGATCCTTTTTATGAACCTTTAAATGTTCATTTAGATGATTAATCCTATTTGTAAGAATTGCTATCTGCACTTCGGGCGAACCCGTGTCACTATCATGGAGTTTGTATTCATCAATTATCCTTTGTTTTAGGTCCTTTTCCATACCATGTGTCACCTCCTCATTGCTTATAATCGCCAATAGCTGAGAATAACGGCGGAGAATCGATATTCCAAGCTAATGGTTCATTAAACCTGATTAACAATGATTATTCTAACATAAACTCTTTACTTTGTAAACATTTTACTCGAAGTTACATTGGGCGGAATAATACTGTCTGGCAAATCTGATATCATTACTTATTTGCTCTATTAATTTGTCTTTACTATGGAACTTTTTTTCATCCCTTAGTTTCTTAATAAACTGGATGGTTATATTGCTACTATAAATACTATTATTAAAATCCAATATATGGGTCTCTATTGTGGTGTTTTTACCATCAAAGGTAGGCTTGTTGCCTATATTGGTAACCGACGGAAAATCGCCCCTTTTACCCAGCTTTACCCTGGTAATATATACACCCCTTTGGGGCAGGGTATAATTATTAGACAAACTAATATTTGCGGTGGGATAGCCCAATTCGCTTCCGATTCCGTGGCCATGGACCACTTTACCCTTTATAGTATAAATATACCCCAGATAATCGTTTGCTTTTTTTATAAATCCATCCTTGATTAAATTTCTGATTAAAGTGCTGCTAATAATGAGGCCATCTTCCATATATGGGTCTATAACCTTTACTTTAAATCCAAACTCTTTCCCAAATTGTCTAAGTAGATTTGCATCACCACTGCCCTTATGCCCGAAGGTGAAATTATATCCCACTACAATATATTTAATATTATACCTATGCATTAAATATTTTATAAAGTCCATTGTACCCATCATCGAAAAATCTTCATCAAAAAACTTAAACTTTGCATAGTCTATATTAAGTTCATTAAGCATCCTGATCTTTTGTTTGTTGTCCATCAACAATGTAGTAGGCGTAGCAGGATTAATTATGGTCATGGGATGCCGGAAAAAGGTAAAAACCATGGTCTTTATTCCTTTATTGGAGGATATACTTTTTAAGGCATGTAGCAACTTCTTATGCCCTTTGTGTATACCGTCAAAACTTCCCAGGGCTATTGCCAGTGGTTCATTGATCCGTATTTTTTCTTCATTGACTATTACCCTCATAATCTATTCCCCATAGAAAACTTTTGTCGGTTTAATGAAGTTATTCTGCATAACACCCAAGGCTATAAACTTATCCTTGTGATATAACTTAACCATGGGATCGTCCCCTATATCCCCAATGGAATTGCCAACCAAATGCCGATTATCTATACGCTTACCATTAACCACATAGGTTAAGCCCACATCGTTTACCTCAACACGAGCATACATATCCAATATGAAATCCATGGGCAGTATTATCTTATCTATATTTCCATCGGAAGATACGATATCCTTTATTTCTTCAATAGTAAACCCATCATTTACATCCAGGATTCCAACATTACTCCTAAGTAAAAAAGACATGTGTCCTTCCCAGCCCAAAGCATGTCCAATATCTTCAAAAAGCGTCCTAATATAGGTGCCCTTTGAACACCTGACCTTCATAAGCACCCTTTTTTCATTATCATGACTAAGAATATCTATTTGGTATATTGTTACACGCCTAGAAGGCCTGTTGATATCCTTGCCCTGGCGGGCCAAGTCATACAGCTTCTTACCATTTATCTTTACGGCGGAGTACATGGGAGGTGTCTGGCTTATTGTACCCTTAAATCTTTCCAAAACCCTTTCCACCTTAGCAATGGAAAATCCTTCGACATTGCGGGTTTCTATTACTTTTCCCCATTTGTCCTGGGTATCTGTCTTTATTCCAAAGGTAACTTCACCAATATAAGTTTTATCATTGTTAAGCATATATTCAGAAAGGCGGGTTGCTTTACCCAACAAAACCGGAAGCACACCTACGGCATTGGGATCAAGGGTCCCTCCATGGCCTATTTTCCTTACATTTAATATGCGTTTTAACCTTGTTATGGCACCGTTTGAACTGATGCCCGGCGGTTTTATAAGATTAATAATACCATCCATATCCTTCACCTAATCCAAATGGGTTGCTATTTCAGCCAATAACAGCTTTATAACACCATTTACATCAGTACTATCTATTATGCAGCCGGCAGCCCTTTCATGGCCACCGCCTCCAAACCTTTGTGCAATCACGCTTACATCAACATACACATTGGAACGCAGACCAATTTTTAGGCCTTCTCCTTTGTTTCTGATTGAAACAGCCACTTCCACTCCATCTATCTCCCGGGCATAGTTTATCAAACCTTCGAAGTCTTCTTCATCAATGGATAGGTGGTCAATTGCGGAATTATCAATATACAGTATAGCCACCCTGTTTTCATAATATAACGTAATGCTATTAATTGCTATCCCAATGAGCTTAGTTTTATCAAGGCTTCTTTTATAATATAGTTCTCTGGAAATATGCCCTATGTTTATGCCGTACTCCAATAGTTTAGATATTATAGCAAAGGTTCGGGCAGTGGTATTACTATATGAAAAGCTGCCTGTATCGGTACTCAGTGCCACAAACAGACATTCCGCCATATATCTGTTTGCCTTCACCGGCAGTTGCTCAATTAACTTATATATTATTTCGCCGGTGGCTGCGCAATCGGTTTCCACAATATTTAAGTCAGCATAAAGGGTATTACTCTTGTGATGATCTATGTTAACGGTGTTTTGGGCATTTTTAAAAAGCTGCACATAATTGTTGCCCAACCTATCAATATCGCTACAATCCACAGCGATTACTAAGGTGCAGGTACAGGACTGGATATGGGTATGAACAACCCGATCACCCACTAAAAACCTATACCTAACGGGCACACCGTCCTGATTCAGTATTGTAACCCTTTTGTCCATATCCTTTAGGGCAGCGCCCAATGCCAACGCTGAACCTAAAGTATCGCCATCGGGCATTATATGGGTTATTATTGCTATATGTTCATGCTTATTTACTAGATCGATTACATCTTCATATGCCATAAAATGTCTACTCTCTTTCAGTATTCTTCAGGTCATCTATAAGTTTTGACATACGCATGCCATATTCTATTGAATGATCCATAATAAATTGCAGTTCTGGAATAAACCTCATTTTAACGCCCTTGGCAATTTCCTTTTTTATAAAACCCGTTGCGCTTTTTAATGCCGTCTCAACATCTCTGGTATCAGCATTATTGTCAAATACGCTTATATATACCTTTGCATGCTTCATATCCTTTGATGTTTCTACCCTGGTTACGCTTACAAAATCAGGTATCCTGGGATCCTTTACCATTTTGTGGATAATTTCGCTTATTTCCCTTTTTAATTCTTCATTAAGCCTATTAATTCTATTTGAAGCCAAAACCATCACCTTCACATGCTTTAAAATAATTCTATTCCTTAACCTCTTCCATAATAAAGGCTTCTATTATATCGCCTTCTTTTATATCATTGAAATTCTCAATGCTAATTCCACATTCGTACCCCGCATTTACATCCTTTACATCGTCCTTATACCTTTTCAATGATTCTATCTTGCCTTCATGGACAACAACACCATTTCGAATCAACCTGGTATTAGAATTTCTGGTCACCTTTCCGTCTACGACATAACATCCTGCAATGGAACCTACCCCAGAAACCTTAAATACCGTCCTTATCTCAGCATGGCCAATAACCGTTTCTTGGTATTTGGGTTCCAGCATACCTTTGATAGCAGCCTCCATATCCTCTATAGCGTTATATATTATTCTATATAACCTTATATCAACCTTTTCCTTTTCGGCTGCTGCGCGAGCAGATGGCTCCGGCCTGACATTAAAGCCTATTATTATAGCATTGGATGCCGATGCCAGCATTATATCGGTATCGGTGATTGCGCCTACACCGGAATGTATGGCTTTAATCCGCACTTCATCGTTGGATAACTTGATCAAAGCCTGTTTAACAGCCTCCACCGAGCCCTGGACATCAGCCTTTATTATTATGTTAAGGTCCTTTAATTCTCCTTCCTTGATTTTATCAAACAACTCGTCCAGTGAAACCTTCTGGGCATTGGTAATCTGGGCTTCCTTGATCTTATCCTTCCGTTCCTCCACAACCTGTTTTGCAAGTCTTTCATCGTCAATATCAAATAAAATATCACCGGCTTCGGGTACATCGGAAAAACCTAAGATCTCAACCGGCATTGACGGACCTGCTTGCTTTATCCTTTGACCCTTATCATTTATCATCGCCCTCACCCTGCCATAGGTGGTACCGGCAATAATAAAGTCACCAATTTTTAAAGTACCATCTTGAACCAGGGCTGTAGCAACAGGCCCCCGGCCCTTATCCAGCTTGGCTTCGACAATTGTACCCCTTGCCCTTTTTTCAGGATTTGCCTTCAATTCCTGCATCTCAGATACCAAAAGAATCATCTCAAGGAGGTTATCAATTCCCTCTTGTTTTAACGCAGATACGGGAACACAAATTGTGTCTCCGCCCCAATCTTCAGGCAGCAAACCATGTTCCGTCAGCTCCTGTTTCACCCTATCGGGGCTAACCCCCGGTTTATCCATTTTGTTTATGGCAACTATTATAGGTACATTGGCCGCCTTGGCATGATTAATAGCTTCAACGGTCTGGGGCATTACACCATCATCGGCAGCTACCACTAAAACTGCTATATCCGTCACCTTCGCACCCCTTGCCCGCATGGTGGTAAAGGCTTCGTGCCCGGGTGTATCTAAAAATGTTATAACCTTATCATTAATGCTCACCTGATATGCACCTATGTGTTGGGTTATCCCACCGGCCTCCTGTTGTGTAACCCTTGTATTACGTATTGCATCCAGCAGAGAGGTCTTTCCGTGGTCCACATGCCCCATTACTGTTACAATAGGCGGCCTGGGTAGTTTACAGCCATCCTTCTCATCATTATCCAACTCACTTAAAATATCTTCATAGGACTTTTCAATCTTCTTTTCCAGTTTAATATCATATTCCTCTGCAAGAATACAAGCTGTATCGAAATCCAACTCCTGATTAATATTAGCCATTACACCCAATGAAATCAACCTCTTAATAAGCTCCGACGCCGGTATCCCTATCTTTTCGGACAATTCTTTTACAGCTATGTGTTCTCCAATGGTTATCGGCTTAGCTGGCATCTTAGTTTTTTGCGCACCAGCGCTATCGACCTTCTGGTCAACCTTTTCCTTTCCATTGGTATTCTTGGCCTTTCTGGGTTTAAGCTTTGTAATAAGCTTTTCTTCCAAATCAAAATCCTCATTTTTCTTTTTATAATCGGAATGTGCCTTTTTACTCTTTGGCTTACCGCTATCGAAAATCTTGTTTGGTTTTTCCTTTTCAATCTTCTTTTTGTTTTTATCCATATCGCTAAACTCTGATTTCACCAGACTCCGTTCAGGTTTATTGGACTTTTGATCGCTATCTGTAGCCGGCTTTTGACCGGTATGCCTGACAGGCTTATTTATTTGCTCATCTTCACCGCTGCTTTTTTCCTCTTTACCATCGCTAGTGCTTTGTATCTGCTGTTTTTCCTTTTTCTGTGCTAATTCCCTTTTTTTCAGTTCCTCCCTTTTCCTTTTTTCTTCTTCTATCTTAATTATTTTTTCGTTCATCTTCTCAATGGATTCTAGTTGTTGTAATATGTCTTTATTCAATGATTTAAACTTCTTTAATAAAGCCTTTGTATCCTTGTCTAATTCCCTTGCTAGGGCATATACTTTTATTTTCGCCATTAATTTCCCACCCCCATGATTTTATCCTTTATTATATTCTTCTAAAATTGCATCAGCTAAACCCTTGTCACTTACTACCAGTACTGTTCTGCTGCATTTTCCTATGGATATACCTAATTTATATTTATCACCATATATAATATATGGAACATTATAATTATTGCTAAGCCTTATAAATTTTTCCCTGGTATTATCCGAGCTATCACCGGATATTACTATGATCTTTGCTTTCTGTGCCTTAATCGCCCCTAAACATAACTCATATCCCGATAATAGCTTACCAGACTTTTTGGCAATACCCAGCAACGATAATATCCTTTCATCCCTCATCTGCAATTAACTCCATTTTCAACCTTTCATAAACATCGTCACTTATTCTGCTGTTCAATGCCCTTTCAAAACCTTTGGATTTAAAAGCTCTGTCAAAACAGGAAGGATTTTTGCATATATATGCCCCCCTGCCAGATACTTTACCTGTCAGGTCAATCTTAATATCACCTTGATTAGTCCTAACCACTCTGATCAATTCCTTTTTAGGATATGAATTTTTGCACCCCAGACACATTCTCATGGGAATCTTCCGTTTTTTAACCATTTATCATACCCCCTAAAAACTAAAATGACTGGCTTTTTATATCTATCTTCCATCCTGTTAATTTAGCTGCCAATCGGGCATTTTGTCCCTCTTTGCCGATGGCCAAGGATAATTGCTGTTCATCAACCACCACTTTGGCTGTTTTTTCCTTTTCGTCAACCTCTGTGCTTAAAACCTTGGCCGGGCTTAATGCACTGGCTATATACTGGGCAGGATCCATGCTCCATTTTATTATATCTATCTTCTCACCCCTAAGCTCATCCACTATTTTTTGAACCCGGGTACCTTTATGACCCACACATGAGCCTACGGGATCAACCGATTCTTCGTAGGAATATACCGCAATTTTTGTTCTGGAGCCGGCTTCCCTTGCAATACCCTTTATTTGGACAATGCCCTCCTGTATTTCGGGTACTTCCATTTCAAATAAACGCTTAACTAGACCCGGATGACTTCTGGAAACTAATATCTGAGGTCCCTTTGTTGTTTTCTTTACATCCAGGATGTATACCTTCAGTCTATCATTTACCTTGTACACCTCTGTCGGCACTTGTTCAGCAGCCGTTAAGATACCTTCCACCTTTCCTAGGTCTACAAATACAGTCTTTTTTTCTACCCTTTGGACCATACTTGTAACCACCTCATTCTCTTTTTCTATAAACTCCTTATATATGATTCCTCTTTCAGCCTCCCGAATCCTCTGCACCACTACCTGCTTTGCGGTTTGGGCAGCAATCCTGCCAAATTTTTTTGGGGTAACCTCTATATCTATTACATCTCCAATTTTTAATTCTCTGTTAATGCTCTTAGCCTCATCTATGTCAATCTCCAAACACTGATCCTTAGGATTTTCAGTTACAACCTTGGTAGCGTATACCTTAACTTCGCCAGTTTCCCTGTTTACCTTTACTTTAACATTTTGCGCTGTACTGAAATTCCTTTTATAAGCTGATATCAAAGCGGCCTCAATAGCTTCCAACAAAACATCCTTTTCAATGCCCTTTTCTTTTTCTATCTGG
>JBMNSO010000023.1:0-18592 GCA_050945235.1 Mahellales bacterium | reverse complement strand
CACCATACCGGAGTTTTCCCTTTACCTATCAATATCGGATGTGTCAGGGTTTAATAAACAGCCATTTCTTTCGCATAAACTTATATTTATATAGTTTAAAGATATAATTATATATTATAACTCCTATTATAGACGTGTATATGGCTCCCGGCAAAATTATCTTCATAAAAATATGGTAAATATTGATATCATATCTATAGAAAAAAACAACAATAAGCATATACAGCTCATAAACCACTGTTGAAGAAAAGATAAACAGTGTTGGCATAAAGAACCTTTCGCTGTATACCTTTTCATGGGCCAAGCCCACTGACCATCCAATCAACAAATATATTAAAGCATTAATACCTATGGCACCACTAAAAAAAATGTCCTGCAGCAGTCCGCCAAAAAATCCCGCAAGGGCCCCTACAAAACTGCCATTCAAAAGGCTCAAGGATACAATTATAGCTATTAATGAGTTTGGCATTACCCCAGCGACTTCGATATGGGGGAAAATTGTAGATTGTATAATAAAATTAGCCACAACTATAGAAACGATTACCAACAGTTTCATAGAGCCTTACCCCTTTACTCCATTTCGATAATATCTACCTCTGATTTTACAAGCAATACCTCTTCAATTCTTTGGAAATCCACTGCCGGTTTTATTACAGCATACTTAAAAAGATTTTGCTTTTCCTTTACCACTTCCATCACTTGGCCTATATAAATCCCTTTGGGAAATACACCCCCCAAACCTGATGTAATTACCTTATCACCAGGTATGACCTCCGAATCATCCGGCAGGTAAACCATTGAACACAGGCCGTCTTCAAACACTAGAGTATTATTGCCTCTTATGATACCGGTATCCCTTGTTCTTTCAACTATGGCGCTCACAGAACTTCTGCCATCGACTATTGCTAGTACTTTAGACCATGTAGTGCCCACTTCAATTACCCTTCCTACCAATCCATCTTGGGATATCACCGCCATATTTTGTTGAATACCGTCATTACTTCCTTTATCGACAGCTAACATATTGAACCAATTACCCGGACTTTTCCCTATAACCCTAGCACCGGTAACCACAAAACCCTCGTGCTCCTGTTTAAAGTCTAGCAAGGTTTTAAGCCGACTGTTTTCCCGTTCCAGTTCCTTTAAACGTAGGTTATCCTGTTCCAATACTTTAAGCTTTTCTTCCATCTCCTCTAATGATTGCCCTGTTTCTCCTCTTTTTTGTATGTCTCTGATAAAATCGGATATGGATGTGGCCCCGCTGTATAAAGCCCTTTGCACAGGCCCGAAAACTGATCCTAGAAACCCTTCTACCTGTGACAGGTTTTGTCTATTACCGGAAGTAAAACCTATTACAACAAGAATAATGATAGTAACCACCGTTACTATCATTATCTGCCTATTTTTTATAAACTGAGGCATCTACCATCATCCCTTTAACTAAAGCTTCTTGCCATAACAGCTACCCTTTTCAGGGTTTCCAATTCCTCAAGTACCTTTCCCGCACCTAGTACAACACAATCCAAAGGATCTTCGGCAATATTTACCGGCATACCGGTCTCTGATCGAACCAATTTATTAAGACCAGAAAGCAGAGCTCCACCACCGGTAAGCATAATACCCTTGTCCATAATATCGGCAGCCAATTCCGGCGGCGTTTTTTCCAAAGTTAGCTTTATAGCATCAACAATATTATTCACAGATTCCTTCAATGCTTCAAGGATTTCTGTAGAGGTTATTCTCAAAGTTTTGGGCAAACCTGTCACCAGGTCCCTACCCCTGACATCCATACTTTCTTCTTTGTCCTTGGGGAAGGCTGAACCTATATTTATTTTTATTTCTTCTGCAGTTCTTTCACCTATCATCAGATTATATTCTTTTTTAATATAAGAAACTATAGCATCATCCAGTTTATTGCCCCCTACCCTTAAAGACTTGCTGGTAACTATACCGCCTAATGAAATAATGGCAACTTCACTAGTCCCCCCGCCCACATCAACTATCATGCTTCCGGTTGGTTCATGGACGGGAAGCCCTGCGCCTATTGCAGCGGCCATAGGTTCTTCAATAAGATAAGCCTCCCTGGCACCTGCCTGCTTAGTAGCTTCTTCAACAGCACGTTTTTCAACTTCTGTAACCCCTGAAGGCACGCATACAACTACCCTCGGCCTTACAGATATCCGTTTTGCACTAGCCTTTTTAATGAAGTACTTAAGCATTTCTTGAGTAATATCAAAATCTGCGATCACTCCATCCTTCATTGGCCTTATAGCAACTATATTCCCTGGAGTCCTGCCTATCATCCTTTTTGCTTCTTCACCAACTGCCAGCACTTCTTTGTTGCTATCATTCCTAATAGCAACTACAGACGGTTCCCTTATTAGGATGCCCTTACCCCTTACATGAACCAATGTATTCGCTGTGCCTAGATCTATGCCTAGATCCTTAGAAAACATATTAAATAGACCCATTATTCTTTTGCTCCTTCCGAAATTTAAGTATATATTAAATATTTAATCGCCTTTATATAAAACCAATATACCACCCAATTAAATAAATATCTTAATTATAAGTATTGCCATTATTTATAATTAAGATAACATTTGCTTGCCCATTTAGGCAGTTTAATACCTTTCGATAATTAAACGGGACATCATCCCATTAAATCACCCGGTTCAAGTGCGAGCTTGTCGCTGACATTTATCTCTTTTAACATATCATACAGCTTTGACACCGGTAATCCAACGACATTAAAGTAACATCCATGGATATATTCAATAAATATTGAAGCGGCACCTTGTATCCCATATGCTCCGGCTTTATCCATATATTCATTACGATCTAAATACCATTCTATCTCATGATCACTCATTTTCTTCATTTTTACAATAGTTCTTTCATACCCGGTCTTATAAATGTCCTCATCACGGGAAAACAATGCCACTCCCGTATATACTTCATGCTCACGGCCCTGCAGATATCTTATCATGTTAAAGGCATCCTTCCTATCCGTAGGCTTGCCTAAAATATCGTTTTTATATACTACGGTATCAGCACCTATTACAAGTACATCTCCAGGCAGTTTCCGAGCTGCAGCCCGGGCTTTTAGCATCGCCAATTCCATAACATAATCATGGGGACACTGCATATTAATATTCTCGTTAACACTGCATTGAAACACTTGAAATCTAAGACCCATGATAGCAAGCAATTCCCTTCTCCTTGGCGATGCAGATGCTAAAACCAGTCTCATCAAATCACCACTAAGATCTCATATAACTAATTATACCTATAACCACCCCGATGGCACTTCCCAGGTTTAAATTGAACACCAGGCCAAAGGTAATGGCTATGACCCTTAAATCTAAACCAATGGGTTCAACTATCCCAAATCTATAACTATAGTTGAATAGCGGTAAATACGAACTTAAAATGTCACCTACTACTCCCCCTATAATTAAACCAGCCAATAATAACAATAATAGCGTCCATGGATTCCTTTGGCTTCTTCCTCTTATATGCATGCTGCCTCCTCCTTTATGCTTAAGGCTAAATCAGGAAAAATCATATATAGGTTTATTACGACAAATTATATATTAATTTTCCCATTTATACATTAATATATTATTAAGGTTTTTTGGAAAAAACCCAGTTACTTTCTTTCTTAATATAAGTATAACATTCTTATATAAGTATAACATTTTTTAAAGCCAAAACAAATATTAAAATATCAGTATGTTAGAAAACCCATGAATAAAAATTTGGAAATTTCATCAGGCTTGTATGTATGTTAAAAACAAGAAGGCCATCGGAAAAACCATGGGTTTTTCCGATGGCCTAAAATATTAAAAAAGGCTATTCAACTATTTCGGGTGCCCTTTTTATATTGACATCGGTAAATATATCAAGATCATCCCTGCTTGTAGTGGAAAACTCGGATACCACTGCTCCTTCGTCCCCTGCCTGGAACCAATGTAGGGTATTGGGAGCCAAGGTATACTGTTCCCCCGGATTAAGCACTATTTCGTGAAACACGGTATAGTATTGTTCCCTACCCTTAGGCGGCTTGCATTTTGGATTTGGGGTGCTTGGCCCTTCTACGTATAGGTATACCCTTCCCCACCGGCAGCGAAAGGTTTCCTCCTTGCCCGGCTGTCCGTCTACGTCGGGATGGCGATGCTCAGGGCAGGTTTGTCCTGGAAACAATACCAACTCCTTTGCGCAGCATCTATTGGTATTTACATATACCACCAATTGAAGGCCTGTGCTTTCATGTTCACCCAATCCGAAATCCGCAACTTCAATATTTTGCTTTTCCCTTTCCGTTAGAACAATATTTGCCTTTTTAAAGTACTCCAAAGCCCTTTGCCTTGCTTGCTCATACTGTTTTTTGGTAAGCATAAATCAGTCCCTCCTATCGTTCCCTTTCCTTAATAAAAGCCAAAATCTCGTCTAAGGGCTTGATGCCATTGGATGCACCCATAGCCATTACACAATGGGTACCCACAGCATTGGCGAATTTGCCGCATTGTTCTAAGTCCCAACCTTTATAAATACCAGTTATAAATCCCGCGGCAAAGGCATCTCCCGCACCTGTTGTATCAACCGCCTTTACATCTAAATAGGTTGGTATTGTATAGGTTGTGCCGTCAGGCCGTTTTATAAAACAGCCTCTTTTACCCATTTTTATAACAGCTAACTTGGCACCTAGACCAATAAACACGTCTGCCATGTCATTAACATCACTCTTGCCGCTTATCATTTCCGCTTCTTCAATACTTGGTATGAATAAATCAAGGTATGGTAGGCAGGGTTTTATAGCACTCATCCATCTCCCGGTTGAATCCCAGGCAGTATCTAATACGGTATATACACCAGCATCCTGGGCTTTTTTCAATGTATCTGCCGTCTGCTGTCCATCGAACTTCGGCATTAAAAGGGAACCGGCGATAAATAATATCTTGGCATTCTCAATAATGGTAAAATCAATATCAGTGTTCTGAAATTCTGCGTTTGAACCCAGGCAATGGAGAAACGTCCTCTCTCCGTCACTGCTGGACAATACGATGGACGCCGAGGTGCTAACATCCTTTGAAAGTTTTAGACCCTTTACATCAACGCCTTCCTTTTTCAGTGTGTTGTATAAGAAATTACCAAACCCGTCATTTCCAACCTTGCCTATTATGGCCGGCTTTATGCCCATCTTTGCAAGATCTATGGCCGCGTTGGTAGCACAGCCTCCGGTGTGTAATTCCAACTGGTCAACCAGGTTTAGTTTTCCCTTGTCGGGAAACTTGTCAACCGGCTTTACTATTGCATCTGCACACAAAACCCCTAAGCATACAATATCACACATAACCATCCCTCCACACTTAGTAAATTTAATTTACTTATTACTAATAATATCATAGTAAGGAACATAGGGCAATATAAAAAGTAATGGTACTAATAGTTTATTGTTTGACATTTCAGTTATAAAGATTTAATATTTTATATATAATAAATTTAGTTTACCAAGGTTGTGTAGCATTATGTATTTTGAAAATGATTATAATAATATAAGCAAAAGGGATAATTTAAGCATGATTTTAAGGCTTATTAATATGGAGGGCTGTATATCGCGGATCCAATTATCCCGGTTTACGGGACTGACAAAAACCACTATAACAAATATTATAAATAGGTTGTCCCTGCATAATCTCGTTGTTGAGTATGGCCAACAAACCAATACTTCGACAGGAAGAAGGCCGATTTTATTATCTATTAATAAGGACGCATATAATATTATTGGCATATACCTATCAAGGGATAATTTTGTTATTGTAAGAACCGATCTATTTGGCAATATAAAGGCAAGGCAGGGATTTGAATTTGAGTTGGGAGACAGTCTTGATACTGTGTTATCAAGGATAATCCGCCTAACGTCTAAAATGATAAGTACCGATGCGGATAATATATTGGGTATAGGTATAGGTTCCATCGGGCCAATCGATATGAACAGGGGTATTATTTTGGAACCCCCGAATTTCAGAAATTGGAAGGGCGTACCCATAGTATCCATCCTAAAAAAGCACTTTCCTTATCCTATATTCATAGATAATGACATGAATGGCTGCGCCCTGGCTGAAAGATTTTTGGGACATGGCAAAAAATTGGAAAACTTTGTATATTTAGGGGTAACCAACGGTTTAGGTACCGGTATAGTAATAAACGGACAATTGTACAGAGGGCAAAACGGGTTCGCAGGGGAGATCGGCCATACAACGGTGGACTTGTCAGGGGAGAAATGTCCCTGTGGAAATTACGGCTGTTTGGAACTGTATATCAGCATACCCAGGATAATCGAACAGGTAAAAACAGCACTTTTAGCAGGAACCAAAAGCATAATAAATGATATATGTGCCGATACTGACCATGTAACATGGCCCATGGTTGTGGAAGGTGCTCTCCAAGGGGATGGATTGGCACTAAGTATTATAGACAAGATGTCTTTTTATTTGTCAACCGGCCTTACTAATATACTTAACACCTTCGACCCCCAGGCCGTATTTTTAGGAAACGAACTGTCCATAGCCGGCAACCTTCTCGGGAACAGATTAAAGACAATGGTCGATCAACGAATCTTTGCCGGCAACTATAGAAAGATAAAGATAAGTATATCAAAATTTGCAAAGGAAGCACCTATCATCGGTGCTGTAGCCATAGTCCTTGAAAAGCTTTATACCGGCCAGCTCAATGACATAGTTTTTAAACAATAAGCCTTTTTTATTCCCTAAACTATTGTGCTGGCCGCACCTCTTGACCTTTTTTCTTTCTCTCCAATTTAAGGATAATGTTTATAGTCTTGGGTGAATCTATGCCGTATTTATATTTGGAGATAATCAACTTTCTTTCTAATCTTTTTATATTGTTGGGCCAATAATCGTTTATTAAAAAAAGCATATCATCACTCCTCAACTACATTATACTTAATTGTATACAACGCGGTCTTTAGTGCAATAGTCTTATTATTTGCCAATGATAGACTAAAGAGCCACCTTTGTTTAACAATGCTATTATGAGGACGTTTGTTTTACAGTAAATAAAGAAAGGGGCGCAATTTACACCCCTTTAGCCCTTAGATACAATTATTTCATTGTAATTGCATTTTTAGGACATTTAACTATACATTGACCACAGCCCACGCATTTATCTTCTAATACCCAATGCTTTTGTTTCCTTTCACCCTCTATGGCATCAAACTTACATGTCTTTACGCAAATTGTACATCCTATACACAGGTCCTGGTCGATGGAAGCAGTCTTTCTATTGGATAAATCTGCATATATCGACTTTGTTGGACATTTTTCCGCACATACCATACAACCCGTACATTTGTCATAGTCGATTTTGGGAAGATTATTTTCAAACGTCATGGCATCAAACTTACACGCTTTAACGCACATTTGACAGCCAATACATCCCACCTCACACCATTCTTTTACTGCTTTGCCTTTGTCTTTGCTGGAACATAATATTCTTACGCCTTGGGGTGCTGGTATAAGTTGTATGATACCCTTGGGACATACTGCTACGCATTTGCCGCACCCGGTACATTTATCCTCGTCCACCACCGCTATTCCATCCTTGGATATAGAGATTGCATCGAAGGGACAAGTATTCATGCACGTACCTAGGCCTAAACACCCGTAACTACAGCCTTTATTGCCACCAGACAGCATGCTCACCGCTTTACAGCCACCTATGCCATGGTACTGGTATTTTCTATTCTCTTCTGTACAAGGACCCCCACACATAACTCGGGCTACATTTCTTTCCTTTGCCTCTAATGACATGCCTAAAATTTCTGCTATTTTTGCAGTAACATCACTACCTCCTGCCGGACATGCCGTTGCCGAAGCTTCTCCGGCAGCCACTGCCGCTGCGTAACTATCACATCCTGCGTATCCACACCCACCGCAGTTGGCTCCCGGCAGCACCTCTCTTATTTGTTCAGCCTTGGGGTCTACTTCTACGGCAAATTTCTTTGATGCAAAGGCCAGCCCTGCGCCAAATATTAAAGCCATAGCCCCCAGACTTACCACCGGCCATAATATATTTTCAAGCATAACTTCTCACCCCTTTACTTTATCAAGCCTTGGAATCCTAAAAAAGCAATAGACATCAACCCAGCAGTAATTAGTGCAATAGGAAACCCTTTAAGATTTTTAGCTATGGGAGCCGTCTCCAACCTTTCCCTTATACCAGCAAAAAGCACAATTGACAGGGTAAATCCTACTGCTCCACCAATACCATTTACTAGGGTTTCTATTAACGTGTATTGTTCCTGTATATTCAGTATTGCTACACCAAGAACCGCACAATTAGTGGTTATTAGTGGAAGATACACCCCCAACGACTGGTATAGGGAAGGACTGCTCTTTTGAATAACCATCTCTATAAATTGTACCAGGGTGGCAATAACAAGTATAAAAGCAATGGTTTGCATATATCCAATGCCCAATGGTTCCAAAACTGAATATTGCACCATGTAGGTTATAACCGATGCTAAAGCCATTACAAAGGTAACGGCAGCACCCATGCCCACCGCCGTTTCGATCTTTTTTGATACACCTAAAAATGGACAGATACCCAAAAAGCGGGACATTACAAAATTATTAACCAGTATCGAACTCAATAATATGATAAAAATTTTCGAAAAGGAAGTACCAATCATTTATCTCAGCCCCTTTCATCTATGAACCCGACTTGGCAGTCAGCTTATTTATTAAACCCAATAGCAACCCAAGGGTCAAAAATGCTCCCGGAGGCAGTATCATGATAATAGCAGGTTCATAGGAACTGCCCATAACGCTAATGCCAAATATACTACCTGCACCAATCAGCTCCCTGATAGATCCAAGGATTGTCAAAGCCAGTGTAAAGCCCAGACCCATACCCAAGCCGTCCATAATGGAATGGGCCACAGTATTTTTAGAGGCAAAGGCTTCCGCCCTGGCTAGTATAATACAATTTACAACTATCAATGGTATAAACAGGCCGAGGGACTTATCAAGTTCTGGCGTAAAGGCCTTTAAAAACATACCCACTATGGTTACAAAAGAAGCTATTACCACCACATAAGCAGGTATCCTTACCTTATCAGGAATAAAGTTTTTCAATAATGAAATAGCAAGATTTGAACCTATAAGCACTATCATTGTTGCAGCGCCCATACCCAAGCCATTAATGGCTGCTGTTGTAACGGCCAAAGTGGGGCACATGCCCAGCACCAACCTGAAAGTCGGATTCTCCTTTATTATACCATTGGTTAAAGTCCTTAGTAACAAGGATTACACCTCCAAAATACATTATTAATCCAAAACGTATAAAAAACAATAAATGCTACTATCTTAATTCTTCATTTATAAAGCGTGCAGCGATATTAACACCATCTGTTACTGCCTTGGATGTTCTAGTCGCGCCGGTAATTGCTTGTATCTCGTTATCGGCAGTGGCAGAAGACTTTGATACTCCAAGGGGCTCATTAGCTGACTTGCCTTCAAACTGAGTGGTAAATCCCGGTTCAGTTGCCTTGGCTCCCAGTCCCGGTGTTTCGCTATGGTTCCCTATCTGTATGCCGCATATCTCACCATCTTCTTTTATTCCAACAACAACTTCTATATCTCCACCATAACCTTTAGACAGAGTCTTTAGTGTATAGCCAGTTAGTTCTCCCTGTGCGTCAAGGCCTCTGTACACTTCAAGTACTCCAGCAAATTCACCGGTATTTTTCTCCCCTATATCCACCACCTCAAAATCTTGGGCCTCTGGCATTACAGCCCGTCTGGCTTCATTGTTTGCATTTTCCGTGGTTATTCTAATGGGCTCTTCGGTATATGCATTGGTAATAGCCAGACAAAAGGCAGCAACCACTGTTATTATCAGCAATCTAACTCCAAGGTTTAATATGTCACGCATGTGTCTTCACCCCACCAAATATTTTCGGCATAGTATATTTATCTATCAGTGGCGTCATAACATTCATAAACAATATTGAATAGCTTACCCCCTCAGGGTAACCGCCGAACAGTCTGATAACAGTAGTTATTATCCCGCATCCTAAACCCATTATCAACTGTCCTTTAGGTGTGACCGGAGAAGAGGAATAATCTGTAGCCATGAATATAGCACCCAGCATTAACCCGCCGGCAAAAATACTGTACAATGGATCGCCACCAAATAACCAGGTTAACAGCGCTACGGTACCGATAAAAGTAACCGGCGTCCTCCAACTTATAACACCCCTTAGGAGAAGGTATACCCCTCCTATCAATAAAGCAAGGGCGGAGGTTTCACCTAGACATCCCGCCACATTTCCTAAAAAAAGGTCATAAATACCAGGCAGGTTTTGGATATCCCCCATCTTTAAAAGTTCCAAGGGCGTCGCGGCACTCACAGCATCTATATTGCCCGGTTGTGTCCATGCCGCTCCGGTCATCCTGGCAGGCCAGGATACCACTAACAACGCCCTGGCAGCCAAGGCAGGGTTCATGAAATTATGTCCCAGTCCACCGAATACAAACTTCACTATTGCCATGGCAAAAACCGAACCTACTATGGGCAGCCATAGAGGTACGCTCACCGGTAAATTGAAAGCGATCAATATTCCAGTAACAACAGCACTAAAATCCTTTATAGTAACCGGTTTTTTACAAAGCTTCTGCAGTACTGCTTCCGTCAAAACGGCAGCAGCCACTGACACAACCGTTATGACTATTGCCCTGTAGCCAAAAAATATAGTAGCTGCTACGAGAGCAGGCATTAAAGCTATAACTACATCAAGCATTATCCGCTGAATTGAATTTCCTGAACCAATATGAGGCGAAGAAGAAACAATTAGTTTATTCATTCCAATGACCCCCTAGTTAGATTTCTTTTTGCTGGCAACAATCTCACCCTTGGCAACCCTTATGGACTGCAACAACGGCCTTTTTGCCGGACAAATATATGAACATGAACCGCATTCAATACAATCTAAAGCATGATATTTCTCAGCTTGTTCAAAGTTGTCATCCAAGGAACATTGGCTGATTAATAACGGCATAAGGTTTATAGGGCATACGCTTATACATTTGCCGCATCTGATACATGGTCCCGGTTCAGGAAGTAATACGCTTTGCCTGCTCAATATCAATATGCCGGAAGTACCTTTGATGATGGGAACATTTATATCGTACTGGGCAAGTCCCATCATAGGTCCTCCCATTATCACCTTTCCAATATCTCCTACCATGCCACCACATTGGTCGATCACGTCTTTAAAGGGTGTGCCCAGTTTAACCCTTAAATTCTGTGGTTCCTTAACCCCATCACCGGTAACGGTAACTATCCTTTGGGTTAAAGGCATGCCTGTTTTAATTGCATCGGCTATTGCCGCTGCCGTACCCACATTATTTACTATTACTCCAACATCCATGGGCAATCCGCAGGAAGGTACTTTGCGACCGGTAATAGCATAAATAAGCTGTTTTTCCGCGCCCTGTGGATATTTAGCCTTCAACACCTTTATCTCTATATTAGAAAAACCCTTTATATAATCCTTTATCCTTTCAATGACGTCTTTCTTATTGTTTTCAATGCCTATATATCCTCTTTGTACACCCATAGCCTTCATAATCGCCCTTAGGCCATAGACAATATCTTCCGGATGCTCTAGCATCAGCCTGTGATCGGCAGTTAAATAAGGCTCGCATTCGGCACCGTTTAATATTATGGTGTCTATCTTTTTCTCCTTTGGAGGCGACAGCTTTACATGGGTGGGAAAAGCCGCACCGCCTAGACCCACAATGCCTGCCTCTTTGATAATCGATTTAATATCATCCGGGCTTAAGGTCTCAATATCACCCTTTGGTGCTACGCTCTCGTCAACTGCATTTAACCCGTCGGGCTCAATTACAACTGACATCACCTTTTTCCCCAAGGGATGAAGCATAGGCCCAACCGATGCAACAGTACCCGATACGCTGGAATGGATAGGAGCACTTACAAATCCACCAGGTTCACCTATCCTCTGGCCCATTTTTACATAATCCCCTTTCGAAACCAGAGGATTACAGGGAGCCCCTATATGCTGCTCCATAGGTATGATAACTTGTCTGCTCTCCTTTGCATCTATTATTGGCTTCTTTTCAGTAGCCAACTTATTATGGGGCGGATGAATTCCCCCTTTAAATGTTAATAATTTATAATCCACCGTTTACACCTCACTTTTATCTGAATAGAACAATTTATAACCAGTCTATGGTTGCCAGCAAAATAAAACCCCCTACAGGTTTTTATATCCTATGGTATTACTTATAGTCCATGTTATTATAACATATTTTTTTTTAAGTATATATAGATATATTTGTAGAATACCCTGACATACTTGTCATTTTCTGTTATTAGCTGTCGTTCCCTTTCTGAAAAACTCATACACTCCCATAATTAACAGAAATATGCCAAAAAGCCTTTTTAACAATCCTGGTGAAAGGTATACAGCCAAATACGAACCGATAATAGCTCCTACAATCCCTAGAAGGATTATATTAAGGGCCAGTTTCCATTTAATGTTTTTGTTCTTCCAATGTATTACCAATGCTATAATAGCAGTGGGTATAAAGGATAGAAGGTTTACACTCTGGGCCATCTGTTGTTTTAGGCCAATTAGCAATATTAAGGCCGGAATTAGTATGGTACCGCCCCCTATCCCCATGCCACCAATAATTCCGGATAGCAAGCCTATTAAAACCAACAACATTACACAATCATCCTAATGGCTGCTATGACCATAAATATTGAAAAAATTTTTCTCAGAAGGTTTGCTGATAGCCGGTTCATTATTTTGGCTCCTACATAACCTCCCACCATTCCACCTAAGGCCACCTTCGTGGTAATATCCCAGTCAACAATATCCTTCGTATAATATATAAAAGCGCTTATCAGGGTCAGGGGCAGTATGACGGAAATGGCAGTTGCATGGGCATCATGCTCCTCAACACCCAATAATAATACAAGGGATGGAACAAGAACTATGCCACCGCCAGCCCCGAACAAACCATTAAATAATCCTGTAGCCAGCCCGCAAATTATAACCTTTAAATATTGTACCTTTCCCATTCTCATCATCCTTAAAAAAGCCTCTCGATTATTATTGGCTTTTTCATTGTTGTTGATACAATACAAAAAAGGGGCCCGTCCATAGCTGGACCGGTCCCCTTTTAAAGTTCTAATCTACGGACTGCAACTGCCACACAACGAAGTCTTATCTACAATTGGCTGTTAGCAGTATTTAATCCTTTTCTTATAATGGGTATGAAGGAGTTCATGGGCCTTATGACTATTAGGTTCGCCCAAGAATTCGTCGTATATTGCTTTAACCTGTGGATTTTCATGGGACTTCCTGAAGGTTAAAGACTGATCCTCAGAATATATAGCCTTTGCCCTTTCAACCTTGGGGTTTATATCCATAAGTTCCTTAGCATTTAATATGGGCTGTCCCCCTCCTGTTACACAACCACCAGGACAAGCCATTATCTCAATAAAATGATATTCCTTTTCTCCAGATTTTACTTTATCCAACAATTTTTTTGCATTACCTAAGCCATGGGCAACAGCGGCATTGATTTTTATATCGCCGATATCTATCTGTGCTTCCTTTACACCGTCTATACCCCTTACGCTATTATATTCTATATCTTTTATTTCCTTGCCTGTAACTATTTCCGCCACAGTCCTTAAGGCTGCCTCCATAACACCACCGGTGGCTCCGAATATAACCCCCGCACCTGTTGAAATACCTAGTGTATTATCAAAGTCATCATCTTCTAAAGCGTTAAAGTCTATCCCGGCCTCCTTTATCATACGGGCCAGTTCTCTTGTGGTTAATACAATATCCACATCAGGGAATCCCGTTGCGCTTAATTCCGGCCTTTGGGCCTCGAACTTTTTAGCTGTACAGGGCATGATTGATACCACAACTATCTTGGAGGGATCTATCCCTTCTTTTTGGGCATAATAGGATTTTACTAATGCTCCTAACATTTCATGGGGAGACTTACAAGTTGACAAATTTTCCAACATATCCGGGTGGTAATGCTCACAGTATTTTATCCATCCAGGGCTACAGGATGTAATAAGAGGCAGCTTGCCACCATTTTTAAGCCTACTTAAAAGTTCTGTCCCTTCTTCCATTATAGTCAGGTCGGCTGCGAAATCCGTATCAAATACCTTATCAAAGCCCAGTTTTCTCAATGCAGATACCATTTTCCCAGTAACCCTGGTACCCACAGGCATGCCGAATTCTTCACCCAATGCAACCCTTATTGCCGGTGCTGTCTGTACCACAACATGAAGCTCGGGGTCGGTTAAAGCCTTCCACACCCTATCAGTGTCATCCTTTTCCCTCAATGCACCCACGGGGCAAGCTATAATACACTGGCCGCAATTAACGCAGGGCACTTCTGCTATACTCTTGTTAAAAACAGGTTCTACTATTGTGTTAAAGCCCCGTTCCGTTGCCGCGATTACCCCTACATCCTGCACGTTGTGACATACGCTGACACATCTCCTACATAGGATGCACTTATTTGCGTCCCTTACTATAGACGGTGATGCATCATCTATATTTCGTTCAATATTCTTACCTTCAAATCTGATATCCTTTACATTTAGTTTCTCTGCCAGTTTCTGAAGCTCACAATTGCCGTTTCTAACACAGGTTAGACACTTTCTGTCATGGTTGGATAGAATAAGCTCTAAATTAACTTTTCTGGCCTCTCTTACTGCGGGGGAATTGGTTACGACTTCCATGCCATCCGCTACCGGATATACACAAGAAGCCTGTAGGGACCTTGTTCCCTTAACTTCTACAAGACACATCCTGCATGCACCAATTTCGTTTGTACCCTTTAAATAGCAAAGGGTGGGTATATCTATATTAACGCTTTTTGCAGCTTCAAGAACGGTATAATTGCTAGGAACTTCCACTTTCTTTCCGTCTATGGTTATTGTTACCTTATCCATCCTTCTCACTCCCTTTCCGTTTATTTATCCTATTTCTTCTCTATTGCCTTGAACGGACATTTTTCAAAACATACACCGCATTTTATGCATTTTTCCTGATCTATAATATAAGGAGATTTAGGCTTTCCGGTTATTGCACCTACAGGACAATGCTTTGCACATATGCCACAACCCTTGCACTGGTCATCGATAATAGTGTAACTTAATAGTGCTTGGCATGCCCCTGCCGGGCATCTCTTTTCTTTGATATGGGCTTCATATTCATCCCTGAAATACCTCAAGGTACTTAATACCGGGTTTGGCGCCGTCTGCCCCAGTCCGCACAGAGCAGAAGCCTTAATATTCCTTGCTAAAGTTTCGAGTTTTTCGATATCACCTTCCTGACCATTGCCGCTGGTTATCCTATCTAGTATCTCAAGCATTCTCTTGGTGCCTATTCTGCATGGCGGACACTTGCCGCAAGATTCTTCAACAGTGAAGTCCAGGAAAAACCTTGCTATATCCACCATACAGTTATCTTCATCCATAACTATCAATCCGCCGGAACCCATCATTGACCCGATTTCTATAAGGGAATCATAGTCTATGGGCGTATCCAGGTGGGAAGCGGGTATACAACCACCAGATGGTCCCCCGGTTTGAGCCGCTTTAAATTTTTTCCCGTTGGGTATTCCTCCGCCTATTTCATATACAATCTCCCTTAAAGTGGTACCCATCGGTATCTCCAGCAAACCAGTGTTATTAATGTTGCCCCCCAAGGCAAATACCTTGGTACCTTTACTGCCTTCTGTTCCTATCGAGGAAAACCATTCGCTGCCCTTTAGAATTATCTGGGGAATATTGGCATAGGTTTCCACATTATTTAGCAAGGTTGGTTTATTAAATAAACCCTTACTAGCGGGGAATGGAGGCCTGGGCCTGGGTTCTCCTCTTCTACCTTCTATTGAAGCCATTAACGCCGTTTCCTCACCGCAGACAAAGGCTCCTGCACCCAGCCTAATTTCGATGTCGAAATTAAACCCCGAATCGAAAATATTATTACCCAAGAGTCCATATTCCCTAGCCTGTTCAATGGCAATGTTAAGCCTTCTTACTGCTATAGGATATTCTGCCCTGACATATATATACCCTTGATCGGAACCTACGGCATAACCTGCAATGGCCATGGCTTCTAACAATGCATGGGGATCACCTTCCAGGATGCTCCTATCCATAAAAGCACCAGGGTCTCCCTCATCAGCATTACAGCATACATATTTCTTATCGCCTTTGGCTTTATAGGTAAACTCCCATTTCAAACCCGTCGGGAAACCACCGCCGCCCCTTCCCCTAAGGCCTGACTTTTTGATGGTATCTATTACTTCTTCTCTAGTCATTTCTGTCAGTACCTTAGCCAGAGCTTTATATCCATCAAAGGCGATATATTCGTCAATACTCTCAGGATCTATTACACCACAGTTTCTTAAAGCTATTCTCATTTGCTTTTTATAGAAATCAACATCCGACAAAGATTTTATTGTATCATCATGGGCGATGCTATCGTGGTATAACAGTCTCTTTACTATCCTACCCTTTATTAAATGTTCCTCTACTATTTCCTGTACATCCTCTTGTTTAACCCTGCTATAGAACGCTCCTTCGGGATAGACAATTACAACAGGACCTAATTCACAAAGACCAAAACAACCTGTTCTTACTATTTTTACTTCCTTTTGTAATTTTTTTTCTTCAATGAGCTTGTCAAATTCCTTTATCAAATTATCGGAACCCGATGCATGACATCCAGTTCCGCCGCATACCAAAACATGAGAGCGGAAAAAATCCATTTTTATACCTCCTTTACAAACTATTTGTTGTCCTTATTCTCTGTATACCCTATTGTATATTCTATAACTGGATTGTCATTGACTATATGCTCAGACACAACCTTTGCAACCTTATCCGGTGTCATCTTTACATAGGTTACTTTATCCTGTCCTGGCTTATAAACTTCTACAATAGGCTCCAACCTGCATACACCTATACATCCTGTTTGGGATACAGTTACATCCATAAGCTTTCTTTTATTTATCTCTTCTACAAATGACAAAAGTACCGGTCTGGCGCCTGCGGCTATTCCACATGTAGCCATTCCTACAACTACTCTGGTACCTTTTCTGTCCTTGCGTAAGTTGACCTTTTCCAAGGTTTTTTTCCTTATTTCCTCCAGCTCTTTTATACTCTTCACATTCAACACCTCCGAATAATTAATCAATTTTCCCGTTTATTCCTTCCTCCATATACTCCCTTATCCAACCAATAACCCTTTCATCACTTATGGGCATATCACCAATATATGTCCTTATCTCTCTGGTATCCAACGTGAATTCCCTGCAGCCATATACATAACTAAACAGGAAGTTTATATCAGGGTTACATAGAATTAAACTTATCATTGTTTGCGTTAAGTCACCCAAGGGAGGCCTGTCTATATGTTTATATCTAAACCGTACCGTGACAGTTGTCCCCATACCGGGACGGGAACTAATATTAAGGCTACCATCGCATCTTTGAGCCGCTGCTTCCAGCAAAGACAACCCAAGACCTACTTTTCTACTCGTTCTTCCTGTTACGAAAGGGTCGGTTACTTTTTTTACCAGGCTTTCATCCATTCCCTTCCCGTTGTCCCTGATGGTTATTACCAGTTGGTCCTCCACCGGCTGTTCTTCTATTATTACTTCTATAAAATCAGCGGCTGCATCTATAGAATTTTGAACAATATCCAGTATATGAAGGGATAAGTCGCGCATCTTTAATACTTTTTGATAATGCCCGGTATGTCGTCCTCTACCAGTCTGCCGTAAACATCGTCATTGATCGTCATAACAGGTGCTAATCCACAGGCTCCCAGGCAACGGGTAGCAGTAATGGTAAACTTACCATCTTCTGTGGTTTCTCCAACCTCTATGTTCAATTCCTTTTTAAGTCTGTCTAATATCTTTTGGGCCCCTTTGACATAACAGGCGGTACCCATGCAAACAGAAATATTGTATTTTCCCTTTGGTTTCAAAGAAAACTGAGAATAAAAGGTGGCTACACCATACACATCCGTTATGGATATTTCCAATGCTTCAGCTATATAATTCTGCACTTCTATGGGAAGATAACCGAAGATTTCTTGAGCTTCATGCATTATAGGAATCAATGCCCCTTCTTTATTTTTGTATTTTTCAATTACTTCTTTTAATTTTTCAAATGCTAAATTATTGTTGCAATCGTTGCAGTTTTTGCATTTAGACATTTTCTCTCCCTCCTCAAAATACATATGAAAACATAAAATTACTTTAAAAACAAATCCATAATATTGATAAAAATTTATCAATATTAATTCTATATCATTTTAACATATTATTTATAAAATTGCATTAGTTTTTGGCAAAAATTTAACAAATATTTATCTAATATTTTTAAAAACCATTCGCAATAAATCCCGATGGTAAATGGTAAGAAAATGAATAGGTTCCATTATAGACCCAAGGGAATGGGAATCTGAATTGATAATAGGATA
>JBMNSO010000022.1:0-18811 GCA_050945235.1 Mahellales bacterium | reverse complement strand
ACATGACTTTTTTTAGCTAAATTTCCCTTCTGCCCTCAAGGGCTTTAGACAGGGTTACCTCATCGGCATATTCCAAATCGCCGCCCACCGGAATGCCATGGGCAAGGCGGGTGGTTTTTATCCCTAAGGGTTTGAGCAGCTTTGATATATACACCGCCGTTGCCTCGCCCTCCACATTGGGGTCGGTGGCCAGAATTACCTCCTTAACCTCCCCATCCTTAAGCCGGCTCAGTAATTCCTTAATCTTTATATCCTCGGGGCCTATCCCCTCCATGGGTGATATGGCACCATGAAGAACATGATATACGCCCTTGTATTCCCTGGTTTTTTCCATGGCAATAACATCTCTGGGATGCTCTACCACGCAAATGGTACCCTTGTCCCTCAATTTGCTGCCACAGATTGAACAGGTACTGCTGTCGGAAATATTATTACAATGACTGCAATATACTATCTTTTTCTTTGCTTCACTTATTGCCCTTGCCAGATTATCCACATCATCGGAAGACATGTTGATAATATGAAAGGCCAACCGTTGGGCCGTCCTGTTGCCTATACCCGGAAGCTTAGACAGTTCATTGATCAGTTTGGCAATGGGTTCTACATAATAGCTTATCAACTAAAACATTCCTCCCAGGTTCAAGCCGCCTGTTATTTTACCCATTTCCGCACTCACCATTTCCTCTGCCTTCCTGAGGGCTTCATTTACTGCTGCCAGTACCAAATCCTGAAGCATTTCAACATCGTCAGGATCAACAGCTTCAGGCTTAATAGTAATTTCCTGAATTTCCTTTTTACCTGTTGCTATAACAGTGACTGCACCGCCGCCGGCTGATGCTTCCACCGTCCTTTCTTCCAGTTCGGCCTGGAGCTTGGCCATCTCCTTTTGCATTTTTTGTGCCTGTCTTAACATGTTATTCATATTTCCCATACCCGGAAAGCCACCCCTTGCCATAATATACATCCTCCTTACGTTTTATCCTAATACTAATATTATTAATTTCTGTATAAAGATATTATAACAGATTTTTAACAGTATAATCAGCCAATGGTAATTTTTATTCTATTATATCCACCTTGTCTATACCTACTTTTTTTATTACGGTATCCACCAGTCTATCCATATTCTCTAGCCCTTTATCGTCGTTCTTTTGCCGGACAACAAACTTAACACCGTATTGCCTGCCGCATACGTTATATATAATATCCCCGATAATAGCCCGCCGTTCCTCGGTATTAAGCATATCCATGTGCATCTGGGCATCCTTGGGGAATTCGATATATACATCCCTATTCTTCACAGCAACGGGCTTACCCAAGTGCATGAAGGTGGAGATAAGCATTTCCTTTTGTTTCTTTGCCTTGTCCAATATCTGGGGCCAATGTTTGCGTATTGCAAGGATTTCATCGGTACCCGGTTGGCCGGCCTTATCCTCGAAACTGGGCTGTCCGGCCTTATCCATGGAGATAGGCTGGTCACCCTCTTCCATCAAACTAGACTTGCCGGCTTCTTCCACGGAACTTGGCTGGCTGCCCTTTTCCTGGATGCCAGCTTCTTTCTCAGGATTCGGTGGTCCTGCTTTTACCCCGTCAGCAGGTGTTTCCTCGGCAGGCATCCGGCTGCTTTCTGCCCCTTGGTCTGCCCCTTGGGCACATTTCCCGGACGGGTCCGGTGGATAAGTCCTGTCTGCTTCTTGGGCCAAGACCTTACCCTCAAGCCTTTTCTCCAACATGGACACCCTTTCTATCAGTCCTTCAAGGGATGAGTCCATCTGAGGCTTGCATATATCTACAACCGCCATTTCCAGCAGCACCTTAGGCTGGCTGGACCATTTACACCGGCTTTCGGTTTCGGATAATATATGGACCGTCCGTACAATAGTGTTTTGGCCAATCCTCCCGGCCTGTACTGCGAGGTTGTCCATAGTGACTTCATCGATATCCAAAAGCCGGTCGGGGTGGGTGCACGCTTTCATTATTAACAGATTTCTATAGTAACCTATCAGTTGTTTTATGAAAAATCCTATGTCCCCGCCGTCGTTGTACAATTTGTGTATAATATCCAGGCATCGGGGAATGTCCAAATCAACAAGGCCGTCCACCATGCGGATAAGCCCTTCGTTGGATACCAAGCCCAATAGCTCATTAACTCTGGCCACGGTAAGCTGCTCCATGCCATAGGATAGGGTACGGTCGAGCAGACTGAGGGCGTCCCGGAGGCTGCCATCTGCTGCCCGGGCAATGGCCTCTATGGCCTTGGGCTGAGCAGTCAGGTCAAGGGAGGCGATAACATCCGCCAACCTGGACGCAATATCGGTGGTAGATATCCTTTTGAAGTCGTAACGCTGGCACCTGGACGTGATGGTGGCCGGGAGCTTATAGGGCTCGGTGGTAGCCAAAATAAACACCACATGGTCTGGAGGCTCTTCCAAGGTCTTGAGCAGGGCATTAAAGGCACCTGTGGATAGCATATGGACCTCATCTATGATATATACCTTATACCTACCTACGGCAGGGGCATATTTCACGTTTTCCCTTAATTCCCTTATCTCATTAACCCCGTTATTGGAGGCAGCATCTATTTCCAAAATATCCATAACCGTATCCTTGCTTATATTGATACATACCTCACATTTATTGCAGGGATCGGCCGTTTCCCTATCAATACAATTAATCGCCCTGGCAAATACCTTGGCGGTACTGGTCTTGCCTGTACCCCTGCTCCCTGAAAAAAGATAGGCATGGGCTACACTACCGTTTAGAATCTGGTTTTCCAGGGTGGTTGTTATATGACTCTGGCCTATTATATCTTTAAAGGTTTTGGGTCTCCATTTCCTGTACAATGCCGTATATCCCACTTTATCACCTGCCCTGTAATTTTCATACTTTATTATAGCATATTACTCCTTTATTGATAAGAAAGCGAAATTTTGTGTCAAGACTACCCCAGGGCACCCAACCGTCGTATGGTAAATACATCTTTGGCTTTGCCGGCCCTAGAAAATAAGCATTACTAATAGAGTATTGCAAATATGGTGTATTATTTGAAAGAACAAAATATACCATGTAAATTTATAAGATATATTGTATAATATCTCTGACCAACTTTTTTGAAAGGAAAATATCATGAATCCGACCAAATCATCCGTATTCCTGCCAACGTTGGCTATATTAACTACAATAGTGTTCTGGGGCATGTCCTTTGTCAGTTCCAAGGTTATACTCAATGCCGGAGTGCCTCCCATGACTATGGTATTCCTGCGTTTCCTGTGCGCGTCCGTCATACTGCTGCCAATTTTCAAAAGGGTTCAGCCTGGGCACAGGATACAGCCCGGTCAACGCCTGCCTTTGATACTGAGCGGTCTTTTTGGGGTCACCATCTACTTTTTCTTTGAAGCCACCGGCATAAGGCTGACCTCTGCCTCCAGTGCTTCCATGATAACAGCTACCATACCCATATTTACCATCCTGGCAGAATTTTTGTTTTATAAAACCAGGGTACCATGGTACAAAGGGATCGGTGTGGCCTTGTCGATAATAGGCGTTTATTTCATACTTCAAAGATCGCAGCACCAAGGCACACCCCAGTCCCTAACGGGCAACCTGCTTATGCTGGGAGCCTGTATGTCGTGGGTAACATATATAATGCTCAGTAAAAACTTGAAAAAAAGTTTTTCCGGCCTGGCCCTTACCACATATCAAACCCTGTGCGGTACCCTGTTTCTGCTGCCCCTGGCCCTTTTGGAGTACCGACAGTGGGTGCCCATAGGTTTAACGACATGGCTTAATATCCTGTACCTGGCGATATTCTGTTCCGCCCTCGGTTTTTTCCTGTATATATATGCGCTATCCAAACTAGGGTCAGTTGTAATATCTTCTTATATTAACCTCATACCGGTGGTAAGTGTAACAGGCGGTATAATACTACTAAAAGAAAGCATCGGCCCCTTTCAGATACTAGGCGGTATAATGATTATTATAGGTGTTTTCGTAGTTAACTTAAAATCTCGGGCTGGCATTCGCCATAAGAAAAATTATAAACACCCTTTGAACAAAGAAATATAATAAAGGCCATCCTAAGATTTATATCCTTAGATGACCTTATTAAAATATGATGGCCGTGCCCTGGTTTCGATACGCATTTACAGGCGGTATGCAATCAGTTAACTCCTTCCAGGCTACCCTGCGGCACACGGAAGACACTGCTTACCGCTGCTTCCTTCCGGACCTGACGGGGTTCACAGCTTCCCGTTGCGTAGGACCCAAAAATCTTCATCACTTAACTGCTCCAGCCCTACAAATGGATACCTCATACCAGGCCTTCGATCCTGCTATAGCGGTTTGCAGGTTCAGGGCACCGCTACCTCCCCATCTAGCACGGCCAAACTTTATTTACTTCGTCAGAAACAAAATGACCTTTTAACAGGCCATTATTTCATTGCATTATTAGTGTTGCCATAATGTATTTTGTTATACAATGTTTTTGGCAATAAACATTATACATATTAAACTTTCGATTGTCAACAGTTAACCTTTTGATTATATACCAATACTTGTACCATTTTCAAGTATTTATAGTGGTGGGTTTGGACATTTTTCTGACGCCCTCGATAAATATTGCCGCTGCCCCCACAACTATATTTATATAATAGGTGAAAAACCGCCACAGAAGAAGAGAGGCAAATATGATATCTTTGAAGAAAAACAACCTAAACAGTGCATAAAAGCCGCCCTCTGAAGCACCGGATGCGCCCGGTGTTGGAAAATATGATACACCGACATATAGGAAGGCTTGTACAAAAAGTAGATTAAGCCATGTCTCTTCCTGGAGGCCAAAGGCCTTGTATACAAAATAGGTAATACTAAAGTTTAATGTCATCTGTATGACGGTAAACAATCCCAACAACAAAAGTGCCTTATAATTGCCCCTTATCATGCGTACACTTTTACTAAAGTCTTCAGCATGGTTCATTACGCTGTCCTTTACCTTCTCAGTGTCCTTTATTATGCGTATCTTGTTCAGAAAATTCAACATGCCAAAAACCAGTTTTTTTACGATGCCTTCGTTTATTGACAATGAATAAACAAGAAATACCGAACCTATACTAATACAAAAGCCTACAATGGATGCATTAAACAATATCTTCGAATAGCCCATCATAAAGCTTCCTTTCAATATAAAAGCAACCAAAGCATAAACAGACAATACCGCCTGGTATACCAGGAACTTGATGGCCATGGCAGAACTGGCACAACCGGCCGGTATACCGATCTTTGTCATATAATAAACCTGAACCGGCTGGCCGCCGGTGGCCATGGGCGTTACTGCGTGATAGTAATGACCAATAATGGCTATTTTTAAATATTTAAAAAAGCTTTTGTATTCTTTAATCGCGCCAACGGAATACTTAAGAAGTAGCCCATCCATTACCCAGCAAAATATGGCGGCTACTAAGGCCACCAGAATCCAGAATATATTTATCTGGGCAAATATCCTGGGGAAATCCTTTATATGGGTATCAAAGGCTCCGATTATTATAATTATTGCAATGTTTATTGCTAGATAAACCAATGTCAGGTATTTTTTCTTCATAAGAACTCCTGTGAAATCAAAATACTGTTTAACTATTTTATATTATCATTAAATTTAAATCGGGTCAAGTTAGCCAGGTTGTTAATTTCTAATGTATATCCCTGTCTACCGTGTGGAAGTCTCGTATAATATTGTGTAAAAAAATACCCTGTCCGGCTGTGGGAACAGGGTATTTTTTACAAGGTCTCATAAAACATAACTTCCTGAAGGAGTTTTCTCCTGGGTATGGCCGGCTTAAAATCGGGATGGGGATACCCCATTGCAATTATGCACACAGGATTCCAGCCTTCGGGTATATTGCACATCTCGGCCAGCTGGCCCTCATCAAAATCGCCGATCCAGCAGGTACCCAGCCCATAATTTGTTGCAGCAAGCAAAATATTCTGTATGGCTGCCGCTGTATCCTGGACGCTGAAATACCTGACTGCCTTATCATCACTTACCTTCCTACGATGGCTGAACTCGGCTATCACCACGATGGCCACCGGCGTCTGGGTAAGGAATTTTGCCCACCTTGAACGCATTGCCATCTGTTCTTTCTTCTTTGGGTCCCTGATCACTACAAAACGCCAAGGCTGGTTGTTATGGGCCGAAGGTGCCCATGTCCCACAGGTTATTATCTCCTTTAATATATCATCATCCACCGGCCTACTGTTATCAAACATCCTTATACTCCGTCTGGACTTTATAGCTTCTATTACATCCAAATTCATCATTCCCTTCATTATATTATGTAAATTTTTTTGAGTAAAAAGGGCAATAGGTATTAGGAATACAATACAATATTTATAAAGTCTTTTACTATTCTGGGATCAAACTGGGTGCCTGCCTTGTTTCTAAGTTCAATAATGGCCTGGTCCTTAGACATTGCACTGCGGTATGACCTTGGATTGGTCATGGCGTCAAAGGCATCCACCACAGAGATAATGCGGGAAGTAATGGGTATGGTTTCTCCCTTAAGGCCCAAGGGATAGCCGCTACCATCCCAGCATTCGTGGTGGCTTAATATGGCTTCCGCAATGGTAGCAAGTTCCGGAGCAGCCGCTGTAATACGGTAACCTATTTCACAGTGCCTTTTTACGATATCCCATTCATCAGCCGTTAGCTTGCCCTTCTTGTGCAATATGTGCCGGGGTATCGATATTTTACCAATGTCGTGGAGGAAGGACAATAGTTCAAGTTCATTTATTTCTTTATCGGTCAGCCCGAAAACCTTGCCTAGTTCAGTAGATAATTTCTTTAACCTACGACTATGTTCTTCGGTCTCGTGGGTACGTTCCTTAAGGATTTTCATTAGGGTTGAGATAATGGAATTTTTAATTTCCTTGCTGGATAGCAGCTTATTATGATACATCCTGTCCTCGGCTTGTTTAAGAATAAACTGCATATCCTGGCCAATATCATCCTTTGTAGCCAAACCCAATGCTATACTGGGCTGTATCGGGTCGGGGGGCTCTTCTTTGCACCGGTTCTTTATTCTGGCCATTATGTCCATGGCTTCTTCTTTATTGACACCGGGCAGTAAAACAACGAATTCATCCCCTCCTATCCGGCACACAATATCTCTCTGCCTGCAAACCCCTTGAAGTATCAACGCGACCCTCTTAAGCAGTTTGTCTCCCTCGCTGTGGCCAAAGGCGTCGTTCACCATCTTAAGCCCGTTTAAGTCACCCATTATAATACTGAAGGGAAGCTGTCCCTTCCTATCCGCTTCCTTTATTTGTTCCTCAAAATAGGCACGATTATACAGGCCGGTCAATTTATCATGGTAGCTTAGATATTTTATCTTTTCCTCCCTCTGTCTTTTTTCAGTTATATCCCTGCTTGAACCGACTACATGTAATACCTTCTTCTTGTTTATGACAGGGGTGAGGGTTATGTGCCATGTCCTTTTACCTGCCGGCAGGGTAAGGGTCTGTTCATAAGTAATAGGTATCCTGTATTGTACACACCGCTGACAGTTTTTTTCAATGGCCAAGGCCATCCTTTCATCGAAAACCTGGTTAATAGGTTTGCCTATGAGGGTCTCCTTATTCAAACCCGTTTCCTTGGAAAATGCCTTATTTAGCCTACCGACGGTGATAGCACCGTTCTTGTCGATATTTAATAAAAACATGGCATCCTGGGTCCCGTTGAATACTATTTGGTATTCATAGGCCATATTCCTTATCTTATCCTGGGCCTTCTTTAAATAGCTAATATCATAGCAGGTCCCGATATACCCAGAAAAAAAACAATCCATATCGTAATAGGGGCTGCAATAGTTGCATATCCATTTATATTTACCGGAATGATGCTTAAGTCTGTATTTCATTTCAAAAGGTTTCTGATTCTTTATGCCACGAAAAAATGTATCCAGACATCTTTCCAAATCGTCTTTATGTATGCCAGAAACCCACCCGCTACCCAGTTGATCCTCAAGGGGCTTTCCGGTAAAATCCAACCACGACTTATTAAAATAATCACACATTCCCACGGCATTGGCCATCCATATAGGATTGGGGAACTGGTCCAATATATCCAGATACAGCCTTCTTGTGCCCACATTTTTAGTATATGTACTTCGGATATATTTTCTATCTATACTATATTCCATACATATACCCCCCTCTTTATATCCAAAAAAAAACAGTCTATATATTATTCTTTATTTTCTTTAAAAATCCTTTTTTTATCTTTAAATCTAATAAAAATTTACAATATTGTATTTCACAGGGAGGATAAAATAAGGTTTTAGCTATTACCAAAAAAAACGCCCTCCCCGGGCACAATGCCATAAGGGGAAGGCTCAGTTACCTTTTAGACTCAATATTTAAAGAGGAGGGTTTTTATTTCAAAGGCTTTAATGGGTAAAGTGATACTGTTACCATCCCATGGCAGCACCTTTATAACGTCTTCCTTTATATCCGTCTCCAATACAGCGGAAAATTTACCCTTAAGGGCTACCAAGGCATCGGTATTTTTACCGCCGTTTTCCACCAGACGGACAATGACGCCACTGCCGTCTGCCGCCGGTTTAACACTGCTCACCACTACATTATTCGGCGATACACTAACCATGCCTCCGGTGTCTTCTCTCGTCCCCCCACTGGACAAAGATTCCTTGTTCTCTTGAAGGGAAGAAACATCTTCATTTCGGCCTGTTGCCCAGGCAGCCACAGGCGGATGGTTAAAGGCGGCTGCGCCCTTTACCACACCTGGTATGTTCTTATCACCGCTATACGGCCTTAGTGCATACTTGGCAGTTACCAGACCTTTATCCGGCATGGCATCCGGAGAGTATGAGCCCCGGACCAAGGACATGTATACGCTACCACCTTCCACTGAAAAGCCGTGCTTGCAGTCATTGAATAGGCTGACACCGTAGCCGTTTTCATACAAGTTGACAAAGCGCAGGGAAGGAAGCTCCACACCCTGGTCCTTCCTATCCAACCAGCCCATAGGTAGTTCATAGGTATATTGGGGGGTTTCCAAAGCCGTGGTAAAACCTACCCTTAGGAAGGGTATGGATTCTTTGTAATACCCTCTTTCCTGCCAATCGATGTCTATGGAAAAGTCCACCCTGTCAAGGCCGTTGTATATAGTAATATATTGATCTATGGAAGTATTGTTATATTTTCGGGATACCTTAAGGACAGCCCTAACCACACCGCACCCCACGAGCTCTATCTGGGGTGTTTGAATCAGGTTTTTCAGTTCAAACTTGTTTCCTATTACCCAGGCAGACATTATATGGGGTTCTTCGTAAAACATCTGCAGCAGGTTACTGCTTGCCTCGGCCTTAAAGGCATAGGCCACTTCAGGCTCGCCCCTGAGTCTCTTTAACATATCCCTTTTTGCCGTCTTATCATATAACGTTACTATAGTACCTGTACGGGAAGATACTTCCAAGTAGTAATTATCGCTTTCCATTGAGCATACGCTCCCGTCCTGAGTACCGTATGCCATATTAACCTTTATGCTATCGGTACTGTTGGAGCATTGGCTGTCCTTTAGCCTATAAACCCTACATCCCAAAGCGGGCAGGGATTTTGCTATAAATATCAGTTTGCCCTTCTCAAATTGGGCGGGCACATGTTTTCCTTCGTCGTCGACCAACACCCCACCCTTTACGTCCTTGGGCAGTTCTATCTCCACCAAGTCATCCCTGACAAAGGCCAGCTGGTTAAAGACCGTTAATACCCTGTCTTGACCCCCTTGATAACTATCTGCTATCCTTGCCATATATTTGTCGGATATATCCTTTGCAGTATCGATGGCTTGCTGACCTATTGTATAGTCATATTTATCCGCTGCTTTTATATTGCAGCCGCAGGATATATCGTGGAACCCGTTGAAACAAACATGCTTCCACGCTTCCATAGCCCTTTCATTGTCTTCTTTAACATCGTTGCCCTTAGCAGCCTGGTAAGCCATAAGAGCCTCGGCATCCATCAGCCGTGCCTCGCCGTCTCTAATGAATTTCTTTATTTTGGTCTTGGTGGTATAGCAACCTTCAAAGATAAAGTTTTGTTCGCCTTTAATAACGGGGTAATCGGTCTTTTCCCTAAGGGCTGCCTCGTAAAAGGCCTTGGTGGTACTGAACACCAATTTGGGCATAACCGGTTTGCTGTCAAGGTACCTTTTTATCCTGATATCATTGCGGGTAGGTCCCCCACCGTGGTCCCCCACACCGAAGACGAACATTGAAGTCTTCATGCCATACTGATTCAGCAATTCCATACACACCGGCATAATGTTAGTAGGCCTCAAAGAGTTGTTATACGGTCCGAAGCAAAAATCCAGCACCCTGGAACCATCAGTGCCTTCCCACCAGTATATGGGATAACCGCTGCCGCACCGGAAATGATAATAATATTTTACCCCACACTTAGACAAAATATTGGGTATGGTAGCCGGATGCCCAAAGGTATCCGGTTCCCAACAAATTTGGGACGGTTTTGTTTTCAATTCATCCCTTAAATACCTCGACGATAGCAGGGAATGCCTAGCAAAGGTCTCACCGGACGAGGTATTAAGGTCGTGTTCCACCCAGGTAGCGGCTGTTACATCCCACATACCTTCGTCGATCTTTTTCTTTACCCTCTCCAAGAGTTGTGGATCATGCTTCTTTACTATATCATAAACGGCAGCCTGGCTTTGGGAGAAGCACATATCCGGGTTTTCGTCCATTATATCGCATATCGTTTTAAAGTCTCTTACGGATATATCTATGGTATCCTCCATATCCCACAGCCAGTTCATATCGATATGGGCATGGGCTATCAAATGGACCTTGAACTCCTTTGCATAGCTTTCGAAGGGTTTTAATATCTGATCGATAGCCTTTATGGTACTATTGATGCTCTCCCAATTTCGCTTTTCGATATCACTACTGTCAAGAGCGGCATCAAGTTTTAATAGTGCATCCTCTAGCTTTTCATCGCGGTGGATATCATATAGCTTTTGTGCAAATTTTATTTGTTCCACGGCAGTGGACAGGTCAAGCATTGCATCCTCCACTACCTGGTAATTGATATACACCCCTAAATGGGCATCACCGTCATTCTGGGGCGTTTTAAATACCACCACATGGGTTATGCCGGTTTTATAGGACTCGGTCACCACCAGTTCACACTGCCTGGTATCACCCCAATACCTGTAGCTGGCAGCTTTCCTGCCATCTATATAAATATCCAGTGGAGCAAGCATGGTAAGGGTAAGATATACCTTAGTGCCTTCCGTGGGAAGACCCTCTATATACTCAGGCAGCTGTATCCTTTTTCTCATAGCAGCAGGACCATCATACATGGACCAGTCACACACCTCAAGATCGGTTCTTTCCCCTTCTGTGGCTATGGAATCCGTAGCTATGCCCGGGATAGGTACACCTTTGCCCATAACCCTTTTCCAATGGGTATCGTCATAATCAACTCTCTCGCACCCATCAATGGCTCCTTGCCTAAAGGTACAAATACCGGGCTGCCCCCATTCGGAAAGGGCCTTTAGCAGCCTTTGGGCTTCTTCAAGCCACCTTTGCGTACATTTCAAATCTCTCACTCCCTAATAAATATTTAACCCTAGATTGCATTATGGAGAAGAATCTCCTGGGTAGCCTCATACCGAGATACTTCAGCGGTTATTCTCCCCTTCTTCATTACATATATCCTGTCGCTCATACTGAGGACCTCAGGCATTTCCGAAGACATCATAACTATAGCCAGGCCCTGATGGGCTAGATTATCAAGGATACTATAAATTTCTGCCTTGGCACCAACGTCGATACCTCGGGTGGGTTCGTCAATAACCAGCACCTTAAGGTCCTTTTTCATAAGGAATCGCGCCAGTATAACCTTTTGCTGGTTACCACCGCTTAGCTTGGATATTATCTGGTCGACGCTGGGAGTTTTTATCGCCAGCTTATTTATCATATCCTTTACAGTTGCAAGTTCCGATGAAGCATCTATTCTAATACCCTTCTTAAATTGCTTAATGGAGGATATTGTCATATTCTTCTTCACGGTAGAATCTGCGAATATACCGTGCTCTTTCCTGTTTTCCGGGACATAACCGATACCCATTTTCTGGGCCATATCTGTGGAGTTGGGTGGTACCTCCTGTCCGCAAAGGGTAATTTTACCGGAAATGCGTTCGTCTGCGCCTATTATAGCCCTGGCCAGTTCGGTACGTCCCGAACCCATAAGACCGGAAAAACCCACTATTTCTCCGGCCCGCACCTTAAAGGATACATCATAAACCTTTTCAGTGGTAAGGCCTTCCACCCTAAGGACTATTTCACCGGGCTCACCGTTTTGTTTTGGGTACATATCCGAAAGCTCACGGCCTACCATCATTGACACCAGCTTGTTTTTATCCAGCCTGAAGGTGGGTTCGGTGCCTACATAGCCACCATCCCTTAATACAGTAACCATATCGGATATTTCGAATATCTCCTCCAGCTTATGGGATATATAAATAATACCTACTCCCCTCTCCTTAAGATCCCTGATTACCCTGAATAGATTGTCTATCTCCTTTGGACTTAAGGCAGAGGTGGGCTCATCCATTACTATTACCTTGGCGTTGGTGGATATTGCCTTTGCTATCTCCACCAGCTGTTGCTTTGCAACCGGAAGATAGCCCACCTTCATATGGGGGCTTTCATTCAGGCCAATATATTCCAGTATTTCTTTGGTCTTTTTATCGACTTCTCGCCAGTTTACCCTGCCCATCCTACTGCGGGGAAAATGGGAAAAATAAATATTTTCAGCTATGGAAAGCTGGGGCATAAGATTGAGCTCTTGGTATATCACACTTATTCCCTTTTTGATGGCTTCATGGGGTGCTTTAATATTTGCAGGCTTGCCTTCAAGGAAGTACTCACCCTTTTCAAAGCTGTAAACACCGGCCAATATCTTTATGAGGGTGGATTTGCCGGCACCGTTCTCTCCCATGAGGGCATGGACCTGACCCTTTTCCAGGGTGAAACTCACATTGTTTAAAGCATGAACGCCGGGGAAAAACTTGTGTATGCCCCTTACCTCCAGTAGAGTTTCCTTTGTCATTATGCCACCTCCTTTATTTATTACTGGATTTTAACAACTTGGATGCAAGATTCTTCTTACGCCTTACATCGAGATAAACAGCCAGTATAATTACTATTCCCCTTACTATTTCATGATAAAAGGAGGACACGTTCATTAACACCAGTACGTTTTGAATAACCGCCAGTATAAGCATGCCTATCAAGGCACCCAATAAGGTCCCGCTTCCACCAGACAGGCTGACGCCCCCTAATATAACAGCAGCTATTACCTGCATTTCAAATCCTGTACCGGCTATGGCTTGACCTGCATACAGCCTTGAAGCAAGTATAAAGGCACTGAACGCAAATAATAGGTTGCCCAGTATATACACCTGCATCTTAATTTTTTTAACCGGCAGTCCGGCCAACTTTGCAGCTTCTGGGTTGCCGCCAACGGCGTAAATGTGCCTTCCGAAAACCGTATGATTCAAAATAAAATAGAATACTAATACCAAAGCCACCGTGAATATTACCGGTACCGGTACACCGCCTACATGGCCGGCACCGATTTGCTTAAAAGCCTCTACCCTTGCGGGTATGGATACCGCCTGGGTGACTACCATTCCTGTACCCCGAATGGCTGCCATAGTACCCAGAGTAGCTATAAGTGAGTTAATTTCAGCCTTTGTAACCAAAAATCCATTTAAAAGACCAACAACCAAACCGGTTGCAAGGGCAGCCAACAAAGCAAGGGAAATACTGCCCGTAGCATTTAGCGTGGTAACGGCAGTAATACCCACCGCCGCCTGCAGGGAACCAACACTAAGGTCAATTTCACCCACCAGTAATATCATTACCATACCTATACCGGCAATGGCAATAAGGGACACTTGACGAAGTATATTAGTTATATTTAATACCGAAAAAAATGCATCACTTAAAAATCCGGATACAATACATATTACAATCAAAGCAATCAACAGGGCACTTTGTTCCCATCTGAGAATATTACCTAGATACTGCCCATTTTTTGCTTTTTCCATAGGTTTGACCACCTTTCTAATATATGGTATGTTTGGATTAAACGGTTTAAGAACCACCTCTAAGGTGGTTCTTAAACCGTTTTTATCTTAATTTAACCCTATTTGTTCAGCAGTGCCTCAACTGCATCAAAGTTCATTACCCATTCGTCGCCTTGCTGAGTATAAAATTCACTATAGTTTTCAGCAGTAACCATTGCGATTGGTGTTAGATATCGCTCGGGCAGTTCTTCACCGTTGAAAGCCTTTAAGCAAGCATCTACAAGGCAAGCACCAACGAAATCTGGGAACATGGCCATTTCTGCTTTAACCGGTGTGTTGTTTAACAGAGCTTCACGGCCTACTATACCTTCAAGACCGTATCCAACGGCTACCAGCTTATCCATATCAAGGCCAACTGATTCGTATGCCATGATACCACCTTGGGTGGAATCGTCATTTATCCCGAAGATAGCGTTGATATCAGGATTAGCAGTCAGAGCGTCGGTGGATACCTGAAGGGCAAGTTCTTTCCCGCCCTGGGAGTCAACTTCCTGAACGATGGTATAGTTTCCACCGGACTCTTCAAGACCTTCTTTGAAGCCTTCAACCCTTAGCCGGCAGTCCTCAAAGTTGGGGAAGCCTATAACCAGAACCTTAAGGTCTATATTGTTGTCTTTGGCATATTGACCAAGCCATTGTCCGGCCAGTTTGCCGCCGGCTTTGTTGTCATTACCAACGGTAGTGACCTCACCGCCACCAACGGGATTGGTCTCTGTTACTACTATTATGCCTTTTTCCTTTGCAGCTTCAACAACCGGTACAAGAGTAGTAGCATCAACCGGAGTCAAGGCCAAAACATCCACGCCCTTGGCTATAAAGTTTTCCGCAAAGGATACCTGCTGGGCACTGTCGTTGTCTGCGTCAGCTATTTCCAGCTTAATGCCCAGATCTTCAGCTCTTCTCTGTGCACCCTTTGTAACGTTTTGATACCATTCGTGGCTCATGAAGTTACATACGTATCCAATATGAAGGGGTTCATCATCGGACGGTTTTTCCTGATCCGGTGTTTCTGATGGTTGCTCGGACGGAGTTTCGGTACCGGGTTTCTCTTCAGGAGTACCGCTTTGACCACAACCAACAACCATGGCCATAACTACAGCTATAACCATCACTAACACTAATAGTCTTTTCAACATTTTAAATCCTCCTTGTAGTTTTATTTTTATATTAAACAGTAAGGGCTTAGCAACCTTTGCTGTTTAATACTAAGGATTCTAATACAGCTTTAGCTATTTAACGGGATAATTTCTCAGTTTTTTTGCGGTTTCGTAAATAGCCATAACCTTCTCGGGGGATACGTTCGCTTGGATATTATGGATTTGTGTGAAGACAAACCCGCCACCGGGGGCAAATATCTTCATATACCTTTCAACCTCTTCTTTGATATCTTCAACAGTGCCAAAGGTTGCCGTGGTCTGGGTATTGCATCCTCCTCCCCAAAACACCAAATCCTTGCCAAATTCCTTTTTAAGTTTAACGGGATCCATATTCCGGGCCGATAATTGGACGGGGTTTAGCACCTGTACCCCTGCATCAATAAGATCAGGAATTAAGTCGTATATGGAACCACAACAGTGAATGAATACCTTAACATTGGGATAATGCTGCTGTACATATTGATATTGCACCTTGTGATAAGGCTTAATCATCTTCCTGTACATATCAACCGATATTTGGGGGTTTTGTTGTGTGCCCAAATCATCACCAAACTGTATTACATCTATATACTCACCTACTGCACCTAGGTACCTTTCCAGCATTACAACGTATGCATCAGCCAGTCTTTGGTGATAGTAGTGTATCAACTCTGGGTTTAAGGCCAGTTCTGTGTAATACCTTACGTATCCCCAGTCAAACTGCCCCTGTTCAAAGATATTACCTCCAAAAGCTCCAAGAATTGCGTAGTCTGTCTCTTCATACATCTTTTTTGCTTCTGCCCTAAGAAACTCAAGCTCTTCGTCCGTTATTACAGGTACGGGCAGCTTGTCAATATCTGCCTTGGTCTGAACATTTTCATAGGGGTGATGTACTACATCAAAATAAAAACCACCTTCGGGCATCCTACCCACCGGAATGCCATCCACCAGTATTTCCAGGTCACCCTTCTCATTTCTAACCGGATTAAATCCTTCAGGTACTAAACAATCGGAACCGTCGGGCAGCTTTCCGGGTTTCCAGCTCTTTCTGTTTATCCCAAAGGCCGGTTCCAGCCTATGGAGCTGAATTACATCGCCTTCCATAATCTTTAGTACTTCAAGTTCGGGTTCGGCCAATTGCTGTAAGATATCATATACCTTTGTATGGCCCCCTTTTATACCTAAATACTCCTTGAGTTTGTTATAACCCATGGCGCTTATTCCCGTAGACCTCATGGCACCAAAATCAATGGGCACCTTGTCGGGTTCTTTATGGTTAAGAGCCATTCTTACCCTTTCCCTGGATGTTAATTGAGACATTATTAAACCTCCTCGATTTTCTTTATGCAATGTTTTTATTATGTTAGGAAATTATTATAGTAATGGTTAACGGCCGTTGGGTCTTAATGATATGACCTTATAATAATCATTTCTTTTTTCATCGGATTAACTAATGATATATATATTAATTCGTTATAATTTTAAAAAATCCTTCTTTTTTAGGGAAATTTTTTTAGATTTTTTAGCACCCTGTTCATAGATTGATATTACTGACAAAAACGATATTACTGATAATAACTATATCGATGATAATAATACTACTGGTAATAATTAAAAGGATTGCCTTATGATCAGTTCTGTAGGTAGACGATATTCCCGATACTCACCCCCCTTATTCGACAGCCTTTTGAGCATCACCTCCGCTGCTTTTTCCCCCAATTCATAGGCCGGTTGTTTGACAACCGATAGAGGTGGAGTTGTAATTCTTTCCCATTCGAAATCGTCAAATCCAATAATTGCCAACCTGTCAGGTATGGGAATTTTGTTGTGCTGAAAATATTCCATTGCACCCATTAACAATAAGTTATCAGCTACAAACAATGCAGTAACGTCTGTTTCGTTTAGAAAATATTGTGCAAATCTATAACCGTTTTCGAAGCTGTATTCCTCGATTTGAATTAGTGAGTGGTCAATTTCTATGCCATGATCTTCTAAAGCCTTTTCATAGCCCTGTAATCTCTCAATCACCGGGGTTACCCTTACGTTATTAGAAATGCAACCAATCCTCCTGTGACCCTTTTTAATCAATGCGGCAACGGCATCATAGGCACCTTGGAAATTATCCGCCAGTACGCAGTCCCCTTGACAACCTTCTGCCCGTCGATCTATAAATACAACGGGATAATTCTCACTCAGAATCCTCCTTAAGTACTTGTCTTCCCCGCCTATTGGTAATATTATTAGACCGTCCAACCGCTGTGCATTAAAGATTTTTATTTGTTCTATCTCATCAATAATATTATTGTTTGAGCTGCCTAGAAAAACAGTATAACCAAACTTCTTAAAGGTCTCGTATATGCCGTGGGCAACCTGCATAAAATAGTAATCGAAATAGCTGAAAACCATTACCGGCATTATTAAACCGATTATATTGGTCTTCTGCCTACGCAAACTGCGGGCAATGGAACTTGGCCGATAGTTAAGTTCCTTCATGGCTTTTAGAACTCTCTCCCTAGTAGCATCTGAAACATAACGCGTTTCATTAATTACATGGGACACTGTAGCAGTAGATACCTTGGCAGCTTCCGCCACCTGTTTTATATTCACCCGCATAGTATAAAATAGTTCTCCTTCTGTTAAACACTTTTGCTATTAATCGATTACGTAATCGATTAAATTTATTATATAACCTGATTTATAACTTGTCAATAATAAAGATATGGTTTTCATGATTATTTTATTAAAAATTACCACTTTTAATTTGTTTTCCGGTTAAACTTTAGCATTGGCAAATGCATATAAACTTGACTTTGCCTTGGTATTTAAACTATAATTTCATAAAGTACATATTTGCATCAAAACTGTTCACATTAGATAATAGCGGAGGTAAAAATGATACCAGAAGAAAGAAGAGAAAGGATTCTTGATAAGCTGAATAAAGAAGAGATATGTTCTATAAAAAGCCTTGCTAAGGAATTTGGAGTTTCCAGAATTACCATTATGAGGGATTTGAACATCCTTGAGAAAAACGGGCTGGTTACAAAGGTACATGGAGGCGTTAAAATAAAGAAGAATGATAATAATCCCTTTGGACCAGAGACCAGATTCAATTACAGGCTCAAACAGAATTATGAAAAGAAACTTCAGATAGCCAAAAAAGCCGTGGCCTTTGTAAAGGATGGCACCACAATATTCATTGACTCCTCCACCACCGCCCATATGTTTTCTTTGGAATTATTTAAAAACAAATATATTGATTTAAATATAGTAACAAATTCCCCCACCATCATTGCCGAGGCTCTAAAACTGCCGGATATAAAGATAATCTCTACAGGGGGAGAGCTTAACAGCAGTTTTAGTATGTTCGGAGGCACATGGGTCACTGATTTTTTAGATAGGATAAATATTGACACCGCGTACATTTCCACCGCCGGGATATCCAGGGAACTGAACATTATTACTTCAAATATGGAGCTTGCCAATATTCTTAAGAAGG
>JBMNSO010000021.1:0-20216 GCA_050945235.1 Mahellales bacterium | reverse complement strand
ATATTTTATAGTCGTATGCATAGGCTATCCTTGTTTTTATGGTAGTTAGTGGCTCCATGGCAATAAAAAAGTCATGGCAAAAGGAGGGGAGTTCCTTGATCAACTGTCTTAGCTTTAACGTATTTTCCCTATATAAATGCTGTTGATAGTTATTGGTCGACATCTTAGCAATTCCTCCAAAAATCCATATACTTTTCGTTAAACTTGTCTTTCGCGCATAGTATTTAATCGGACTTTATTTTCTTGATTTGGTCCCTTGCCATTTGATCACATCTATTATTATAGTCATTATCGCTATGGCCCTTGACCTTAATCCAATTAATATTATGGATGTTGTTCCGATGAATTAGTCTCATCCATAAATCCTTATTTTCAACAGGCTTTTTTGTGGAAGTTTTCCAATGGTTGTTTTGCCAGTTATTAACCCAGTTATTTCTAAATCCATTGATTAGATAGGCACTATCGCTGTACAAATCTACAGTGCACCTTTCCTTGAGACATTCGAGAGCATTTATCGCTGCCAATAATTCCATACGGTTATTGGTTGTTTTGGTCTCACTGCCGGAGATTTCCCTTTCATGACCGTTATATTTCAGGATTGCCGCCCAACCGCCCGGTCCCGGATTACCTGAACACGCTCCGTCGGTGTAAACAGTTACCTTTTTGATAATATATAACCTCCTTTTTTGTTAACATAATTATTTTATGTTAATTTCTTCCCCTTTTTGTTAATACATTTGTATATTAGTGTTCATTCATCCTCTTTGACTTCTCATAACAATCCTTGACAGCATTTATTATTGTTGACCTAAAGCCCCCCTCTTCCAAGGTCTTAACAGCTTCAATCGTTGTGCCTGCCGGTGAACAAACCATGTCCTTTAGTTTTCCCGGGTGTTCCCCAAGCTCAAGTACCATTTTTGCTGCACCCATCACGGCCTGTGCAGCAAAAACGTAGGCTTTGTCCCGGGGCATTCCTCCCAATACGGCCCCATCGGCCAATGCTTCTATATACATATATGTATAGGCAGGACTGCTGCCGCTAATTGCCGTTACAACATCCATTAGCTTCTCGTCTATTTCCTCCACCTTACCTATACTGCCGAATATCCTCTTCACTGCCTCTCTTTCATCTCCAGACACATATTCATTATAGGCAATACCTGTCATACCGCTGCCAATCAGAGCAGGTGTATTGGGCATGGTGCGAACTATTTTTATATTCCTTTGAAAAAAGGATGCCATATATTTTATGGATATACCAGCGGCAATGGATACCAGCACCCTGCTTTCATTCATATAATCTTTAATCCCATTAAGCACATTTTCACAGGAGTTAGGCTTTACACACAGCATGATTATGTTTGTATCGTTAACTAGATTGTATAAATCATCGGAAATTATTACTCCTTGTCCCCTCATTTTATATGCCTTATCAGGGTCTATATCATAGACATGTATATCATCCCCTGGCACAACAGATTCCTTTATTATCCCCTTGATAATAGCTGTAGCCATGTTTCCACAGCCAATAAATCCAAGTTTAATCCTATTCATATGTATTACCTTCTTTACAGTATTATAGACTATTATACATGAAAAAAGCATATTTTTCTAATATAAACCATTGACTAAAATTTTTTCTTGGCTTATAATAATATTTGTCATTTGTCGAGTTAGCATTTGGCCATAGGGGAGTAGCTCAATTGGTAGAGTAGCGGTCTCCAAAACCGTTGGTTGCGGGTTCGATTCCTGTCTCCCCTGCCATTTGTATATGCTGGCTCTTTTTTTTATGGTTTTAATCTGTTAAGGGTCCGCGGGAAGGGTATGGTTTCCCTTATATGTTCTATACCGCATATCCAAGCCACCGTTCTTTCTATACCTAATCCGAAGCCGCTATGGGGTACGGAGCCATACCTCCTGAGGTCTAAATACCAGTCATATAAATCCACGGGCAGTCCTTTTTCCTGCATCCTATTAATGAGCAGATCATAGTCATGGATCCTCTGGCTTCCGCCTATTATTTCTCCATAACCCTCGGAGGCAATGAGATCGGCACACAATACAACCTCCGGCCTGTCTCTATCCGGCTGCATATAGAAGGGCTTGGCCTTGGCCGGGTATTTTGTAATAAAAACCGGTTTTTCATATGCTTCAGATATAAAGGTTTCGTGGGGTGCACCAAAGTCCTCCCCCCATTCCAAATCGAAACCGTTTTTATTTAGCAGATCCACCGCATCATCGTAGGTAATCCTCGGGAAGGGTGCCTTTACCAATTCCAAAGCTTTGACATCCCGTTTTAATACCGATAATTCTCTGCCCTTTGTTTCCAACACCCTGTTGACAATATATTCGATTAGCTGTTCTTGAATACATAAACTCTCCTCATGCTCGACATACGCCATCTCGGGTTCTATCATCCAGAATTCATTCAAATGCCGCCTGGTTTTGGATTTTTCAGCCCTGAAGGTAGGTCCAAAGCTATATACCTTGCCAAAGGCAAGGGCAGCCGCTTCTGCGTATAGCTGTCCGGTCTGTGACAAGTAAGCCCTTTCTCCGAAATAATCCACTTCAAAAAGTGTGGACGTTCCTTCACAGGATGCGCCGGTTAGTATGGGAGGCTCGATTAAAATAAATCCCCTATCATCAAAAAACTGTCTGCAGCAGCGGGTAATTTCAGCCCTAATACTCAGGATTGCATGCTGCCTTGGAAATCTGATCCATAAGTGCCTGTTATCCATCAAAAATTCGGGGCCATGCTTTTTTAAAGCTATGGGGAAATCCTCGGTCAACTGGAGTATTTCAACTTCCTTAATATCTATTTCAAACCCTAGGGGAGATCTTTCCTCCTTCCTAACCTTTCCAAAAACCCTTATGGATGACTCCTGGGTCAGGGCTTCACAAAGGCTGTAAACTTCATCGGATACTCCATCCCTGGTAACGATACCCTGGACGAATTGAGAACCGTCCCGAATCTGAAGAAAAATTATTCTTCCGCTTGATCTTTTGTTAAATAGCCAGCCCTCCAGCAAGACCTCACGATCTTCATACCTTGCTATATCGACTATCCTTATTTTTTCCATAATATTCGAACCTCCATAAAGAAAACCTGCCTGGGTTTTTGTTTTTATTATTGCATATATTCACCATATTATTACGACAATGTTTATACTCATACCCTAATATCTACATGTACATCCAGTTCTTTATGGTATTTATCTATCAGCGGTATAATTGTAGTATCTAAAAAACTATCTACCTGCTGGGGTGCTCTGCCAATAAAGTTAATAGGATTTAAAATATCTTTGATCTCAGCCTCATTTATATTAAAGGCTGGATCCTGCACTATTAGTTCTAGAAGATTGTTTTCCTTGCCTTCTTCCTTTACCCTTTTTGCCGCCTCGATGGAGTACCGCCTTATCCGTTCGTGCAATTCCTGCCTGTCTCCACCCCTCTTGACAGCCTCCATTAGAATGTGCTCTGTGGCCATAAAGGGCAATTCCTGGTATATATGACTTTTTATCACCTTTGGATACACTACCAGGTTTTCCGCTATATTAATATATAGGTTCAATATGGCATCCGTTGCCAAGAAGCTTTGGGCAATGGAAATCCTTTTATTGGCCGAATCGTCCAGGGTCCTTTCAAACCACTGTACCGAAGCCGTAACGGCAGGGTTTAAAGAATCGATTATTATATATCTTGCCAAGGAGGAAATCCTTTCGCTGCGCATTGGGTTACGTTTATAGGCCATGGCAGATGAACCAATTTGCTGCTTTTCAAAGGGTTCTTCCACTTCCTTTAAATTTTGCAGCAGTCTGATATCATTACTGAATTTTGACGCACTTTGGGCTATACCGCTTAGTACATTAAGGACCATGCTGTCCAGCTTCCTGGGATAGGTCTGTCCGGTAACGGAATAAGTATCGTCAAAGCCCAGCTTCTTGCACACCAGCCTTTCCAACTCTTCCACCTTTTCATGATCTCCGTTGAACAGCGACAAAAAACTGGCCTGGGTGCCCGTTGTACCCTTTACACCCCTCAGCTTAATATTATTTAGTCTATGCTCAAGTTCAATAAAATCCATATATAAATCCTGTATCCATAAACAGGCCCTTTTACCAATAGTTGTGAGCTGTGCCGGCTGAAAATGAGTAAAGCCCAAGGTGGGCAGATCCTTGTACTGTCTTGCAAACTTGGCTAGCTTGGCAATACAGGTCAGCAGTTTCTTCTTAAGAAGCAATAATCCATTGTACATTATTATTATGTCGGTATTGTCTCCTACATAGCAACTGGTGGCCCCTAAATGAATGATAGCCTTGGCATCGGGGCACTGGCTGCCATAGGCATAAACATGGGCCATTACATCATGGCGCACTTCCCTTTCCCTATCCTGGGCCAACTTGTAATCTATATTATTGATATTTGCTTTAAGCTGCTGTATCTGTTCTTCCTTTATGGGTAAACCCAGTTCATATTGACTTTCTGCCAAAGCCACCCAAAGTTTTCGCCATGTTGTGAACTTATACTCATCGGAAAACAAATAAGCCATTTCTTTACTAGAATATCTATTAATCAGTGGGTTTTCGTATTTTTTGTGTGTCATTGCCTTCTCCTATTTCATTAGTTTATTTATAAATTGTTCTATCCTGTTTAAACCTTCCTTTATATTCTCCATTGATGTGGCATAGGACAGCCTAATAAAGCTGTCCGCCCCAAAAGAAATGCCCGGGACAACAGCCACCTTTGCCTTTGATAACAAAGCTTCTGTAAAATCCATAGAACCATTAATTATATAATCATCAATCCTTCGGTTAAAGGTATCCCCGATGTTTACCATGACATAAAAGGCACCCATTGGTTTCTTGCAGGACAGGCCCTTTATGCTGTTTATCCTTTCCACCATGTAGTTCCTTCTTTCTTTAAACCTTAATACCATATCATGCAAACAATCCTGGGGCCCATTAAAGGCAGCTATACTTGCATATTGGGCAATGGAATTTGGATTACTGGTTGCATGACTTTGTATATTATTCATTATGGATGCAAGGGTATGATTTGAGGCTGTATACCCAATTCTCCAACCTGTCATTGCATAAGCCTTGGAGACACCGTTAATCACTATGGTATAATCCCTTATTCTGTCATTTAGGGATGCAATACTGATATGCTCTTGGTCATCATATATAAGCTTTTCATAAATCTCGTCTGATATGACAAAAATCTTATTCTTTACTGCAAAGTCTGCAATATTCGTCAGTTCTTTTTTGGTATATACACATCCATTAGGATTATTGGGGCTGTTAAGTATCAAAGCTTTGGTTTTAGCTGTAAGAGCCCGTTCCAAATCCTCTATCCTCACTTTAAAGAGGTTATCTTCAGTGGTATTAACAAACACTGGTACACCATCGCACAGTTTTACCAGTTCCGGGTAGCTGACCCAATAGGGCGCTGGTATCAATACTTCATCCCCTGGGTTCAATATAGCCTGAAAGGCATTGTACAACGAGTGTTTGGCCCCGTTGGATACAACTATTTCCGTTGGTTTATATTCGAGGAAATTGTCCCTTTTAAGCTTTTCGCATATAGCCTCTCTTAATGCTAAGATACCGGACACCGGTGTATATCTGGTATATCCATTGTTTATTGCATTTATAGCTTCCTGCTGAATATGAAGGGGTGTGTCGAAATCGGGTTCCCCTGCACCGAACCCAATAACATCAATGCCTTCTGCCCTCATAGCCTTTTCCTTAGCGGTTATCGCCAATGTAATAGATCCGCTTATGCCTTGTGCCCTTTTTGAAAGCACCATCAATTCCTCCTCTGCTTTTTTGAAATTCCATTATTCGAATAATTCATATTATACCATATATATGCCCTATAATCCATCTCGAATACTGGAATTTGCAACTTATCAAATTGATTATTGCGAACCTATTGATTGTATTGCAAAAGAGCCTGGAAATATTTTTTTTCCAATCCGGCGCAACCCATTATAAGCCTTCCCCTCAACCTATCACCATGGCAATCGCTCCCACCTGTTATCACCCATTTATTAGCCAGACACATTTGTTCAAGCCGCTGTTGGACTTCCTTTGTATGCTTGGCATGAAATACTTCCATACCCTCCAGCCCTTGTTTCATAATGACCATCACATCAATATCCCTCTTTATCAACCCGGGATGAGCCAATACAGGCAGGCCCTCGGCTTCCTTTATCAACCTTACTCCCTCCTGCGGTGTCATCCTTTTTCGGTCTACATATGCAGGACAGTCCTCATTCAAGTACTTTTCAAATGCATCAGCCATGGAAGATACTATGCCCTTGTCGACTAGGATTCTGGCTAAATGTGGTCTTCCCAGGGTATGGGTTGTTTTTTTTACCTGTGCCAGCTCCTTTAGAATATCTATTCCATAAATTCTTTTTAAATTATATGCCATTTTTTCCGTCCGTTCAATCTTAAGATGCCTTAATTGTTGCAGCTTTCCATCCAGGTTCTGGGCCTTGTGGTTAATAAAATAGCCTAAGATATGGATTTCTTCATTATTGTACTCAGTACTGAGTTCTATCCCCGGTATAACCAAAATATCGTTTTTCCTACCATGGTTAAGCATGTCATCTATCCCTTTAACGGTATCGTGGTCGGTCAATGAAACAGCCTTTAAGCCTACAGCCCTGGCATACTTTGCAATTTCCCCCGGGGTTAACCTTCCGTCGGAATAAATACTATGAATATGTAAATCAGCATACATACTAATAAGTCTCCTATAGCACCCTTTTCAAATATCGTATATAGTTTCCGTGACAGATTTTTTTTATATCAGCTTCTGAATAATTGAATTTATATAATGCTTCCACAATATTATTAAAACAGCTGCTGTTTTCAACGCCATCCACCACCTGTTCAATACCATCAAAATCACTTCCAAAGGCTATGCAGTCAACGTTGCCACAGATAAAGGAAATATGATCTATGTGTTTTAGTATATCCAAAATGGAAGCCTTTCCATCCCCCAAAAATCTTGGATAGAAATTAATGCCCACAATGCCCTTGTGACGGGCAATAGCCTTTATTTGATCATCATCAAGATTCCTCTTGTTATTATGTACATATAAAGAGTTAGAGTGGCTAGCGATTACCGGTTGGCTAGAGGTCTCCATAACATCCCAAAAACCCCTCTTGGATATATGGGATACGTCGATTATCATACCCATGTTATTCATTTGCTCCACGACTTTCCTGCCAAAACCCGTTAAGCCCTGCTCTGAATTGTCTTCCATTACACCGTCCCCAATTTCATTCCGATTGTTCCATGTTAGGGTTAAACACCTTACACCCAATCTATAATACATGTCCAACATTTCCAGTCTCCCACTGAGGGCCTCTCCACCTTCTATAGCCAATAATGCAAGTATTTTTTCGTTGTTAAGATTTTCTTCAATGTCCTTATAACAGAATACCGGAACGATATGTTGGTTATTAAAAAGAATATGCTTGTAAAAGAGGCTAATCATAATATTTACATCTACAGCCGGGCACCAATCGTTGGTTTTATCACCTACCCATGCCGCAAAAATCTGAAGTTTGACACCACCCCTTAACATATTTTGTATGCTGCTTTGAAGTATACCCCTACTGTCATATAGATCGGCACCATCTTTATATATTTTATAAAGGGTATCGCAATGACCATCGATAATAAAATTGTCTTCCAAATTTTTAAGCCTCCCAATTTCAATGTGTACTATAAAATAAACCTGCTTTGTAAAGCAGGTTTATAAACATTATAATTAATTATTTATTAATATTGTTATCTTGGTTCAACAATCAGTTTTATTGCTGTCCTTTCCTCACCGTCTATCTGAATATCCGTAAAAGCCGGTATACAGATTAAATCTAATCCGCTGGGAGCTACAAAACCTCTGGCTATGGCTACAGCTTTAACTGCCTGATTTAGTGCACCTGCACCAATCGCCTGTATCTCAGCAGAACCTTTTTCCCGCAAAACACCTGCTAATGCACCTGCAACGGAGTTTGGATTTGATTTTGCTGACACTTTTAATACTTCCATTACTGTTTAAACCCCCCAAATACTTAATATTTTACTGATAACATTATTATTCTACATGTAAAAGGAAAATCCTTTTTATATTTTATTTTTTTCCAAATATTTGGTGCTATTCATTTGGGAAGGTATTGTTTATACGTTTTATACTGATGGTTTTACTATTACTTTCATTAATCTCCACCAATATGCCGTTGGCAATTATATCACCTGTAGCCAGTTGAAATTTTGCCGGAAGACTGGTTTTAAATTTTTCAATAATTATATCCTTCTTTACCCCCAATACGGAATCCTTGGAACCTACCATGCCTATATCGGTTATATATCCAGTTCCTCCCGGTAGTATCCGTTCGTCTGAAGTTTGGACATGGGTATGGGTACCATATACCATACTTACTCTTCCATCAAGATACCAACCCATTGCAATCTTTTCTGCAGTGGCCTCAGCATGGAAGTCTACCAGTATAATGTTGCATTTGTCTCTTATACAGTCTATTTCTCTGTCTACTACACTAAAGGGATTATCAAGGCACTCCATAAATACCCTGCCGGATATATTAATTACCCCGACATCGACGTCCCCTATTTTAACTATGCAATGACCGCGGCCGGGAGTTCCCCCTTCAGGATAATTGGCAGGTCTTATTATCTTATACTCCTTCGGGGAGTTAAATATGTAATGTATGTCCCTCTTGGCCCATACATGGTTACCCATGGTAACGACATTAATACCCATATCCACTAATTGGTCTAGCACTGCCATGGTTATACCCTTTCCACCGGCTGCATTTTCGCCATTGGCGACAATTAAGTCCACGCTATACAATTCTTTAATATGTTCTATTATTCTTCGGGCACCTTTTCTGCCTGGTTTTCCAACAATATCACCTAGTATTAGTATATTCATCATTTTACTCCTCATTACTATATAAAAAGGTGCGCAGTTGCACACCTTTATTTTGCATATTCTATTGCACGGGTTTCTCTGATTACATTTACCTTTATTTGTCCTGGATATTCAAGTTCCCGTTCGATTCTTTTTACTATATCCTTTGCCATCTGTATGGCTGATAAATCGTCTACGTCCTCTGGTTTTACTATTATTCTGATTTCCCGTCCTGCTTGTATCGCAAAAGATTTTTCCACGCCTGCGAAAGAATTTGCTATTTCTTCTAACTTTTCTAACCTTTTAATATACGCTTCAAGGGTTTCCCGCCTTGCACCAGGTCTTGCAGCCGATACAGCATCGGCAGCCTGTACAAGTACGGCCTCTACTGTACTAGCCTCAATATCCCCGTGATGTGCCATAATAGCATGTATTATTTCTGAACTCTCTTTATATTTTTTAGCCAGATCTGCACCTATTTGTATGTGGGGTCCCTCGGTTTCGTGATCAACCGCCTTCCCTATATCATGCAACAGTCCTGCCCTTTTGGCAATTGTTGCATCTGCTCCGATTTCGGATGCCATTATACCAGCCAAATGAGAAACTTCAACAGAATGCTGCAACACATTTTGTCCATAACTGGTCCTAAACTTTAATCTGCCTAATAGCTTTATCAATTCCGGATGTAGACCATGGACACCGGTATCAAAACTGGCCTGCTCCCCTTCCTCTCTTATCTGATTGTCCACCTCTTTCCTAGCCTTTTCCACCATTTCCTCAATCCGCGCAGGATGTATTCTTCCATCGATTATCAATTTCTCCAGGGCGATCCTTGCAACCTCCCTCCGGATAGGATCAAAACCCGACAGGATAACCGCTTCTGGGGTATCATCAATTATTAAATCAATACCCGTCAAGGTTTCCAAGGTTCTGATGTTTCTTCCTTCCCGTCCAATTATACGTCCCTTCATTTCGTCATTGGGCAAAGGTACAACTGAAACAGTGGCTTCAGATACATGATCGGCAGCACATTTTTGTATAGCTAAACTCAGGATACTCCTGGACCTCTTCTCCGCTTCTTCCTTGGCCTTGTTCTCTATATCCCGTATCATCATAGCGACCTCATGCTTGGTTTCTTTCTCTACCTTTTGCAGAAGCAGTTCCCTGGCTTCATCCAGGGTAAGGTTGGATATCCTCTCTAATTCTTCTACCTGTCTTTTGCAGAGTTCATCAATTTCTTCCTGTTTTCTTTGCACATCCCTTTGTTTGCGTGCTAAAACTTCTTCCCTTGATTCCAAGGTTTCCAACTTTTTTTCCAAAGTTTCTTCCCTTTGAATCAAACGCCGTTCCATTCTTTGTAATTCATTTCTTCGTTCACGGTTCTCTCTATCAAATTCATTTCGCAGTCTATGGACTTCTTCTTTAGCCTCTAGTAGTGTTTCACGTTTATTGGCTTCCGCTTGTTTTTTGGCATCTTCCACTATTCTTGCTGCTGTTTCTTCCGCTTTTGCCAGCTTCGATTCGGCCACAAACTTCCTATAAAGATACCCTAAAACGAAACCTATAACCGTGACTACTATCGCGCCAACTATTAATCCTATTAGACCAGCTGTACTAATTATAAAACACCTCCTTTTAACAAAAGGACACAATTAAACTGAGCTATGCTAACTCAGTCATCATTAATCCCATAATACATTAGCATTTTATTCTACTTTCGCCATCAATTCCAAACCATATCACATCTCAGGACATTAGTATTCCATCTAATTTTATATCTTTTTATATATCATGTCAAGGACGAATTGGTGCAACAACGCTTATCCCCTTGTCTAGGGAGACACTATAGCTGGTCTTTGATATCTCCGCCAAATGCAAATTATGGGTAATCATAATAACCTGGCGCCCAAGGAGCTCGCTTATTTCACTTAAAAAGTTTGACACATTTACTATATACTCTTCGCTCACATGTTTTGCCGGTTCATCTAAAACTATAGGCCCATAAATTTCGGGGTAATAGGACTGTAGCATGGACAAACGTATTGCTAGGGATATTATGTCTATTACGCCTCCCCCCCTGGTATCCTGGGGCTGACTGCGTATTTTATAGCCCTCGTAATCCGTTTCCACAAAAAAATCAGCTTCTATTCGTCCGCTTTTTTCATTTATCTCTATTTCAAACTTAATATCATTGCCAAATATATATTGTAAACAGTAGGTTACCAGCCTCTCTATTTGTACCTTTGACTGTTCGCGGGCATATTCGCCAGCCTTTTGAAGCAATAGTCTTACCCTTTCCAATAAATCAGCTTCCTTGGTTATGGAGTCAAGTTTTTGTTGACTTTGCTCCCTTTGTATCAATAAATGTTCTTCTTTACCCTTCTGGATATAAAAATAGGATGTAAGGTCGTTAAGTCTGTCATATATAACTGATAGTTCACTAGTTGCCACTGCTATCACCCCTATCGCCGTTATTAATAATATCTTCCGGCAATAGTGATTTTGCCTCCTTAATCATATTATCTATTTCGGCCTTCAGCCTCTTTATCTCATTATCCAATTCTTCAGGTTTTATTCCCAACTGATCCAGCTCTTCATACAGCTCCTGTTTTTGTTTCTGCAGCTGTTCCAACCTAGCCTCCGCCCTAAACTTTATATTTTTGGCTTTTTCCAAATTGCTCTTTAACTCTGCTAAAATCTTTTCTTTTTCTTCCATATGCGTTAGTATACCTCCCTATTCCATAATCTCATCTATTATATGCCTTACCCTGTCATCGTCTATTGCGCTATTACATAATGGACATTTTCCCAAACTCTTAATAATGTTTCCATACCTCTTTACCATGTCCTTTATTTCTTTTTTCGTTTGATCCAAAAAGTCAGTTCCCTTTTGACAGGCGCTTGATATTTCTCTATATTGCTTATATATCTTAGTATACGTCTCAAGCAAATCCTTCTTTTCCTTTATCTTGTTTAGCATAATCTCCACATCGGCGCTATTACACAGTTTATTTGACAATTGATAGCTCCTTGTCTCTTCCCTGGATAGTCTCCTTAATTTATTGCTATAATCACTGATTGTGTTTAAACGGTTAATTGCTGTCTCAAGATCATTGAGCTTTTGGCCCAAATAATCCACAGCCTGTAATTTTTTCTGGAGCTTTAAATTGTATGCAATTTGGGCAATAATACTATCCATGGTTCTTTTATTGAGATTTAGACGCCGAAGCCTTTCATTAACCTTTTCCAGGGTCTTGAGCAAACCGTCGGCGTTTTTAAGTCCCACAAGTTTATTCATCATGTTTTGCAATTGTGCAATTTCTTTATCAAGGGTACTTATTTTATTTAAGGAAGTCAGTAGCTTTTTTACCCATTGGACTTTTTTCAGTGCATCATCAACATATGATTCCGTAAGGTGCAAATCCTTTAAATCATGTAAAAGGTCCTGTGTTTTTTTTATTTGGTTAATTGCCATGATATAATTGTCTTTAATATCAATATACCGCTGTAGTAACTTCTGCTTGGCTTCTATATCTGCCAGTAACCCTTTGGATTTTTTAATCACTTGCTCTAATCTATCAAGGTCTTTATACTGTTTTAACTGGTCGTCAATAGAAGCAATGTCACTTTCAATTTCTTTTTTATGCTGGGTCAGCCTGTATAAGTCCGTGGCAATATCCTTTACCGTGGCATCAATAATGTGGGCCCCCACCAGCCTGCCTATTGCTTTTGCCCGTAAAGTTCCTGGCTGAGACAGCATAAAGGGTCCCTCCATTTGTTCGGCAATATTTATATTAAAGGATATCCCCTTATCAAACTCAACCCTTCTTATGCCATGGATATTTATCACTTCCACAGGTACATCATTTCCGAAACCCTCATATATTGTTTCTTTGCCCTCAGGGTCTATAACTATATACTGGTTGGTACTAGCAGTCCTTTTTCTTTTTACCTTGTAGTCATTGGAAAAATGTATGGTAACGCTACAGGTATTCTCACCCTTCCTGATAAAACCCGTTCCCCTAGGTTCATTGTACAGCACCCATTTCATTGCCCTTATAATTGATGTTTTCCCCGTATCAGATGGTCCCACGATAACGTTAAGATTGCGGGAAAAATCTATCTCAGTAAATTTATGGGACTGAAAATTTTCTATTATTAGTTTTTTTATGTATATCATACCGACAACTCACTTTTCCAATATTGCTTTTATATTGCTGATCCGTCTTAAAGCCTCATTTTTTACATCGGAAGCAATATTTTCATCCGAAATAATACCATTTATTATGGTATCTAAGTTCAATGAATTAAATTTAGAAGCTGACTGGATCTCTCTAAATATATCATCCAACTTATTCCTTTGAATTGACCCCTTTTCCAATGCTGACCTATCTAAAACCAACTCACCGGACTTAGCGGTTTTTAAGTTAACGAGTTCTATCATAGGCCGTTGACCTTTTCTTAGCTCTATCAAGACAACAGCAGGTTTTCTGTTTAGTTCTGATAGGCTGTTATTTATTCTCAATATGCTGCCAGGGTTAATAAAATATTTGTCTTTGATTTTTTTTATACCAAACCCCGTATGATAATGGCCGCTTATGGTTATATCAGCCTCGGTATCACAAATATCATCCAATAGAGTATACGGAATCCCTTCGATAAATTTTTTATCCAGCAGCATACCATGGACAACATGGATTGAATAATCTACATCCTTGCACTTCTTGATTGCATAATAGTGTTTAAAAGAACCACTGCTGTCTAGATCATAGCGGTAACTAACCCCCGACAACTGCACTCTAAGGTTCTCCGACTCCAGTAATTGATACTGTCCATCCAGGATTCTTATTATTCCTGCTGCATCCAACAGACCAACCATGGTCCTGTGAAGAGTCTGTGGATTATGTCCGAAAAGGTCATGGTTACCTGCTACTGCATAAATAGGACGATTAAATCTTTTAAAAAGTTTCATTACATCCCTTACGATGGATGGCGATATATCCGGACGGTCAAAGATATCACCGCCATGAAGGATATAATCCACTCCTCGTTGCCCTACTATATCAATAATCTCTTCAATTTTTTGAAAAATGGTATCCAGTATATTATCTTTTCTGTTTCGGGGGGTATTTCCCCTAATATGTGTGTCCGTTATGAATAAAAACTTCATCATACTTCCTCTTTTTCTTCACAAAAATCATTTACCGCCTTTTTGGCAACGTTATATTCAAAACCCTTTCTTAATAAGAAAGATATCATTTTCCTATTGTCAGTATCCATTGTTTTATACCTTTTCTTAAGATTTCTAATGGCGCATTGGTGCTGGACATCGTCAATACCATCGATGTATTTTTCAATTATATTGTTATCTACACCCTTATTCTTTAATTCAGAAGCTATCATCCTTTTACTGTATGCCTTAAACCTTATTCTGTCATTAATCCATGCCTTTGTAAAGGCATCATCATCAATATACCCCAGCCCTTCGTATTTTTCAATTAGGATGCCGGCAAAATCATCATCCACATCATTCTTTATGAGATAGTCAAAAACTTCCTTCCTACTGCGCATCCTGAAGGATAAAAACCTTAATAATTTTTTTTCTATATATTTATTCTCTTTTCCCATGTTTTATTATCACCACTTTTGACAGAATAAAAGGATTACCCACCATGGTGGGTAATCCTTTTATTCTACTGTGCTTCCCCATCGCCGTGGGATGGTTGATTTGAATTGACCAAATTAAAAGCCTTTTTTACTTTTTGCTCTATCTCCAAGGCCAGTTCCTTGTTCTCCTTTAAGTACTGCTTGGCATTCTCCCTACCCTGGCCTATTTTAATATCTCCATAGGAATACCAGGCACCACTCTTATTTATTATATCCTTGGTAACGGCAAGGTCCACTAAAGACCCTTCCTTGGATATGCCCTCACCGTACATAATATCGAATTCTGCTTGTCTAAATGGTGGGGCCACCTTATTCTTCACCACTTTAACCCTTGTCCTATTTCCCACCATTTCATTGCCCGATTTCAAGGTCTCTATCCGGCGTACATCCAGCCTTACCGACGCATAAAATTTCAAGGCTTTACCTCCGGGAGTTGTTTCCGGGTTTCCAAACATTACCCCAACCTTTTCCCTTAGCTGGTTAATAAAGATGGCCGTTGTGTTGGATTTGCTTATTGCTCCTGACAACTTCCTCAATGCCTGAGACATAAGCCTTGCTTGTAAACCAACATGGGCATCCCCCATTTCTCCCTCAATTTCAGCCTTGGGTACTAATGCAGCAACCGAGTCTATAACGATTACATCTATTGCCCCACTGCGCACCAATGCCTCTGCAATTTCCAGAGCCTGCTCACCGGTATCCGGTTGGGATACTAATAAATTATCGATATCCACCCCCAAATTCTTAGCATAGGCAGGGTCTAATGCATGCTCTGCATCGATAAAAGCTGCTATCCCTCCATTATTCTGGGCTTCGGCTATTACATGAAGTGCCACGGTAGTTTTGCCCGATGATTCCGGTCCGAAAATTTCTATTATCCGCCCCCGGGGCATACCCCCAACTCCAAGGGCCAGATCAAGGTCTAAAGACCCGGTAGGTATAACCTCAACACTCATCCTGGCACTATCAGCACCCAGTTTCATAACAGAACCTTTGCCGAATTGCTTTTCTATTTGATTTAAGGCCATTTCCAACGCTTTTTCCTTTTCTATCATACCACACCCTGATATCTATCAGGTTTCACCACCTTTGTATATAGTACGAACACCTGTTCTGTATATATTATAGCATTAACTATATTTTACAGTCAATTACTTTTTGAAAATTTTCTATTTGATTCCAAAAATAATCGCAAATTATTTAGGGCATGCTTTGCTGTTACTAACTTAATCCTTTGCCTGTTGCCCACAAAGTTAAAACTTGCGATCTTTACCTCATTTCTATCAGCTACCGCTACATATACCAGGCCAACTGGTTTTTCAGGCGTACCCCCACCCGGCCCCGCTATACCGGTAATGGCCAATGCAATATCACTATTTGTTCGCAATAATAATCCCTGGGCCATTGCTTTCGCGGTTTGTGCACTAACCGCACCGACCTCTTTAATAGTATTTTTTGGTACACCAAGTAATTCAATCTTCGATTCATTGCTGTATGTTATAAAACCTCTGTTAAATATATTCGAAGCTCCGGGTACATTGGTAATTAAATTTGCCACCAACCCCCCCGTGCAGGATTCTGCTGTGGATAAACTATAGCCAAGGGCACCAAGTTTCTTTACTACTACCTCTTCTATGGTATCATCATCCTGTCCGTAAATATTGTTTTTTAGGCGTTCTCTTATTATATTCTCTGTTTCCTTAATCAGACTGTTCACTTTTTCCTCATCATCCGCCCTTGCCGTTATCCTGATAGTTACTTCACCATCACCTGCAAGGGGAGCAATGGTAGGATTCCTTTGTGCCTTTATTATGTCTTCCAATATTTCTTCTACCCTTGATTCACCTACGCCAATTATCTTCAATACCTTGGATTTAATTATACTATTATTCATTTCAGCCAAATACGGAAGAACATAATCGCCCATCATGCCCCGCATTTCATTGGGCGGACCGGGCAGTAAGAAAAATATCCTGTCATTCTTCTTGAATAACACGCCTGGTGCAGTACCATTATTATTAGGTATGACCTTTGCGCCCTGCAATGTATATGCCTGCTTTAAATTATTGGCGGTACAGGGCCTGCCTATTCTGTTAAAGAATTTTAATATACGATGCCTGCTTTCTTCATGCATTACTAAAGATACACCGAAAAAATCCGCTAAAACTTCCTTGGTTATATCATCCGAAGTTGGACCTAGACCACCGGTAACTATTATAAGATCCGATCTGTCAAAGGCCCTTTTAAAACAATCCCTTATTCTTTCAGCATTATCGCCAACAACCGAATGATAATAAATATTTACCCCTATCTTCGATAAGGATTGTGATATATACTGGGCGTTGGTATTGGCTATCTGCCCCAGCAACAATTCAGTACCTACTGAAATTATTTCTCCATTCATGCTTACACCTTACCTTCAAGTTTCACATTATGACATTCTTATTCTTATAGATATAATCAATCCCTGATACAATGGTAAAGATCACCGCTACTATTATCATGATATCGCCAAAAGGAAAACCAATAAGGTTAAAGGGATAATTGTCTGCCAAAATAGCTACAATTGCTACTATTTGGGTTATTGTTTTCACTTTTCCCCACCAGCTGGCAGCAATAACAATTCCCTCAGATGCTGCAATAACTCTAAAACCTGTAATTATAAACTCACGGCTTACAATTATTATGGCAATAATAGCCGAAATCTTTCCTAATCCCACCAAAGAAATAAGGGCAGATGTAATAAAAAGTTTGTCTGCCAAAGGATCAAGAAACTTACCAATGGTAGTTACCTGATTTCTCTTTCGTGCTATATATCCATCTAGACTGTCGGTACTGGCGGCAACTATAAAAATAATCGCGGCTATATACTGACCCAAAGGAAGGTTACCCATCAGAAAAATCAAAAATACGGGTATCAGCAATATCCTCAAAGTTGTAATTTTATTTGCAAGATTCATATCAATTCTCCCAATATATCATATTCATATGCATTGGTAAATACTACATCTACAAACTGTCCAATCCTTAGCTCCCTATTGCTTTTGACAAATACTACGCCGTCAACTTCAGGTGCTTCAGCATAACTCCTGCCAATAAATAGGTTAGTCCCCTTTTTACCTTCTATGAGTACCTTTTCTTTTTTATTTAATCTGTCTTTATTAATATTATAGGATACATTTTTTTGTACTTCCATCAGTTTATTGAATCTTTCCTGTTTTATCTTCTGATTTATTTGATTCTTAAAATTTGCAGCCGGTGTGCCTTCTTCCCGGGAATAGGTAAAAGCACCCACCCTGTTTATCTTGTATTTTTTTAAAAAATCACACAGCTCATCAAACTGTGACTGTGTTTCCCCAGGAAAACCCACTATTAAAGATGTCCTTATAACGACATCTTTAATTTTCTCCCGTAGTCTATCAAATAGTCTTATTATCTCCTCGCTATCGTGGGGCCTGTTCATAGATGACAATATATGTCCGTTAATATGCTGGATAGGTATGTCCAGGTAATTGCAAATCTTATCTTCTGTTGCTATAACTTCTATTAACCCATCATCTATCCTGTTAGGGTAGCAATACATCAATCTTATCCATTGCAACCCATCAATTTTTACCAATTTATTTAGAAGTTCCTTTAATTTATACCCGCCATACAAATCTATACCGTAACTAGTAGTATCCTGGGCTATTAACACCAGTTCTTTTATTCCTCTGTCGGCTAACATTGTTGCTTCCTTAATCAAAGTGTCCATTGGCATGCTCGTGTATTTGCCCCTAATGCTGGGTATTACACAATAACTACATCTATTGTTACATCCATCGGCAATTTTTAAATATGCCGTATTTCCCCCGGTACTAATAAGCCGTGGCATGGGATTGTTATGTTTATCATGAATTTTATATTCCTTAATAACCTCTCCTTGGTCGGCAAACCACCGTCCTATTACCTGTCCTATGTTTTGTATTTTGTTAGGCTCAATAAAAGAATCCACTTCAGGAATTTCCCTTGCAAGTTCATCTTTGTACCTTTTAGCCATGCAACCGGCTACGATTAAGAGCTTGCATAGGTACTTTTCTTTATATTGACCATACCTTAGAATAGTATTGATTGATTCCTCCGTCGCTTTATTTATAAAACAACAGGTGTTGATTATTAAAACGTCCGCCTGTCTGGCATCGTTGGTTATTATATACCCGTTTTCCTTCAGGATGCCTAACATTACCTCGGAATCCACCAAGTTCTTAGAACACCCCAATGAAATGAGTCCTACCTTTATTGACAATGATTGTTCTCCTTTCCGGTTCCGTCGATAGTCGTTACTGATAAAAGTATAATACGCCTTGGACTAAGTGTCAAAAAACACATTATATATACTTATCCATATCCTCTTTCTTAATCAGCACTTGCCGGGGTTTACTGCCTCCAAAACCACCAATCACACCCCTTCTTTCCATTTCATCAATTATCCTGGCAGCCCTGGCATATCCAATTCTGAGCCTCCTTTGAAGCATGGAAATGGATGCCTGCCCACTATCTATCACCAATTCAATAGCTGTAGGCAGCAATTCATCATCATCTCTATTATGCATTTCATTGTCAACTGCTATTTCATCGAGTATATTTTCTTCATAATGGGCTGTTCTTTGCTCCTTTATATAATTAACCACCCTTTCCACTTCCATTTCGGAAACATAGCACCCCTGGATTCTTACGGGCTTTGAGGCTCCAACGGGATAATACAGCATATCCCCCTTCCCCAACAGTTTTTCTGCTCCACCTATGTCCAAAATCGTCCTTGAATCCACCTGTGAGCTCACAGCAAAGGCTACCCGTGAAGGTATATTAGCCTTTATTACACCTGTAATAACATCAACAGAAGGCCTTTGGGTGGCAATTACCAGGTGTATTCCCGCAGCCCTTGCCATTTGCGCTATCCTGCATATAGCATCCTCCACATCACCGGGTGCCACCATCATTAGGTCGGCTAATTCATCAATTATTACCACTATTTGAGGCAGCCTCTTGCCTTGTTGTTCGATCATTAATTGGTTGTATCTATATATATCCTTGGTTTTATTCTCGGCAAATAGACCATATCTGCTAATCATCTCCTGGACCACCCAGTTTAATGCACCGGCAGCCTTTTTCACATCGGTTACTACCGGTATAAGTAGGTGGGGTATGCCATTATAACTGCTTAGTTCTACTACCTTGGGATCTATCATCAACATCTTGACATCTTCCGGTGAAGCATTGAATAATAGGCTTATTATTATACTATTAATGCACACACTCTTGCCTGAACCCGTTGAACCAGCTATTAGCAAGTGGGGCATCTTGCTCAGGTCCCCTATTACGTTATTCCCGGTTATATCCTTGCCCAAAGCAAAAGCCAGCTTAGATGAAGAACTGCTATATTCTTTACTCTGCATTACTTCCTTTAGCATAACCGGACATATATCCTTATTAGGCACTTCCACTCCCACTGCTGCCTTACCGGGTATTGGTGCCTCAATTCTAACCCCTGATGCCGCAAGATTAAGAGCTATATCATCTGCTAGGTTAACTATCTTGCTCACCTTTACACCAGAGGCCG